>NZ_CP150241.1:6300000-6566274 GCF_037975235.1 Paenibacillus sp. FSL R5-0341 | reverse complement strand
AGACTGTCACTCCTTTTACATGTTCCAAGTGTGGCTTAAGCCATGATGCAGTGTCGAAATACGAGATATATTGTTGAATTTATCCCCAAACCCCCGCAGGTCGAAAACAAAAAAAGTATGAACAACGGAAAATTGTTCACAACTTTATCCACAGGCTGTTGATAATATTATGGGTCAGATCACATATTCACATCCAAAAGTAATACAATCATAGCAAAAGAAACCCCGCATTTCAACGTATCGCGTGATTTTATCCACAAATTCAATAACTTGTGTATAATTTTTAGTCACAACACAATATATTGTTTATAAACTGTTTAATTTTCGACAAGATGGCCTAAAAACCAAAAATGTTTTATACACAGGTTATCCGTCAAATGATGCCAAATTGTGTGTAAAAGTATTCTTCGTTTGTGAATAACCTGTCTGTGGATAACCGCAAAGTGAAAATGGAGCATGATCGAGATCGAAATAAGAGTGACCTCGTACCCTCGTGTTTTTTTGCCAATTAGGCGATGTTGAAATCCATGAATTCAGGGTAAGGCTGGAAGGCGGAAAAGAGCCAAATTGGCGTATCGTTTAACAAGAAATGCGATCTGGTTTCTGAGGAGATGGCGATCTGTGAACATCGATGTAAGATGGATAATGAACATAGAGGAATTCATTTTAAGACAAGTGAAATATGAATTATCCGGAATGTAGAGGTAAGCCGAAACTCAAATATTGAGGTAGAAGTGCATGAAGATATGATATGAGTCCAAACGACATTTTATGAATTTATATCAAAAAAGGGTGTCCCTGAAACCGATTTTTGGTTTCAGGGACACCCTTTTTTTTGTGGAGACTACGCATGGATTGATAATTTAAGGACGGTCAATGGACATCTTGCGTTGAAATTCAGCAATATCTGCGTATTCCTCTTCCAGTTTGCGAGAGATCCGAATAAAGATGGGCAGCAGCTCCTGATAGAGTGCAGCATTCTCTTTGACAGGTGTATGACGATGTGTTGTACCCACCATGGAAGAAACGGCATGAAGCGAGTCAATTCTTCCGGTAGCGTACAACCCAAGCACGACGGCACCCAGACAGGAGCTTTCATAGCTCTCGGGCACAACGACCTCCTGATTGAAGATATCGGACATCATTTGGCGCCAGAGAGGAGAGCGTGCAAACCCACCGGTGGCTTGAATGGAGGTAGGTTGCCCAATCTGTTCTTCCATGGCGAGCAGTACCGTATATAGGTTGAAAATGACCCCTTCCAAAACAGCGCGGATCATATGCTCTTTTTGATGATGGAGTGTTAAGCCGAAAAAGGAGCCACGGGCATCCGGATTCCACAAAGGGGCACGTTCGCCCGAAAGGTACGGATGAAACAGAAGTCCTTCCGAGCCAGGCCGGACACGTTCGGCAATTTTGGTCAGCACATCATAGGAGTTGATGCCGAGTCGTTTCGCTGTCTCCACTTCAGACGCTGCGAATTCATCCCGCACCCAGCGAAATAACATGCCACCATTATTCACAGGTCCACCAATGACCCAAAGATTCTCTGTGAGGGCGTAACAGAAGGTCCGGCCTTTGGGGTCGGTAACTGGACGGTCCACGACAGTGCGAATGGCCCCGCTGGTTCCGATGGTTGCTGCGACAACACCAGGTTCAATGGCGTTCACGCCGAGATTGGACAAAACCCCGTCACTTGCGCCAATAACGAAGGACGTGGAGGGGGAGAGAGCCATTTTTTCAGCCGATTCGTGATTCATTCCTTCTAATATATGTGTTGTGGGTACGAGCTTCGACAGATGGTCGGGTGTAATGCCTGCAATCTCAAGGGCTTCTGCGTCCCAGTCCAGTTGTTCCAGGTTGAGCAAGCCTGTGCAGGAAGCGATGGAATGGTCGACGACATATTGTCCGAATAGACGGAAGAACAGATACTCTTTAATAGAAATAAATTTGGCTGTGCGCTTGAAAAGTTCAGGTTCATCGTGGCGCAGCCACATTAATTTGGTCAGCGGTGACATGGGATGGATCGGTGTACCTGTGCGCAGGTAGATGCGATGGCCCAATCCATTCTCTTGCAGTTGGGCAGACCATGCTGCACTTCGATTATCCGCCCAGGTGATGCACCGAGTTAAGGGTTTGTCGTCCTGATCCATGGCAATGACACTGTGCATGGCCGAGCTACAGGATACGAACAGGATCTGCTCGGCAGCAACACCACTCTGATCCATGACTCCTCGTACAGAGCGGAGGGCCGCCTGTACAATCTCCTCGGGGTCCTGCTCGGCAACATCGGGTGCCGGGGTATACAAAGGATATTCCTGCGTTGAGGTACTGACGACGGAGCCCTGCTCGGTAAATAGCACGGATTTGGTACTGGTGGTACCGATATCGATCCCAATCATGTAGTTGTTCATGTATTTAATCCTTCTTTCTCCAGAAAGCGATAAGATTTTAATTTTCTTTCTACTATAGATACTCCATTTAAACGACTGTACTTAGCAGTAAAATAAAGATCAGTCCGACTACGGATAATAGTGTTTCCATAACGGTCCACGTTTTCAATGTTTGGGCGACGCTCATATTAAAGAATTCTTTGATCATCCAGAATCCTGCGTCGTTCACATGGGACAAGATGAGTGACCCCGCGCCTGTGGCGAGTACAACCAGCTCAATATTGGCACCTGGTGTGAGTGCGAGGACTGGAGCGACGATACCGGCAGCTGTTGTCATGGCTACGGTGGCTGAACCGGTAGCTACACGAATGAGCGCAGCGACAAGCCAGGCAAACAGGATCACGTTGATGTTGGCATGGGTAGCGACTTCAGCAATGGCGTTGCCCACACCACTATTGATCAATACCTGTTTGAAGGCACCGCCTCCGCCAATAATGAGAATGATGGTCGCCGTAGGCGCCAGACATTCACTGGTGAAGCGAGAAATATCGTGTTTGGTGAATCCACGTGCAAAGCCGAGTGAAAAGAGGGCAAATACAACTGAAATCAGCAGAGCAATGATCTCATGACCGATAAATTCACTGAAAACGGTGAAGCCGCTTGTGGCATTTGGGTCAATGATGCTGGCTATGGAACCAATCAGCATCAGAATAACCGGCAGCAATATGGTAAACAGGGTAATACCAAACCCTGGCATGTTGCTGTTTGTTTTGGTTGCGAATTGTTCAGCTAGTTCAGCTGGCGGTTCGGTGTGTATTCTTTTACCAATAAATTTACCAAACAAGGGACCTGCAATAATCGCTGTAGGAATACCAACAATAAGGGAGTACAAAATAGTTTTACCCAGATCCGCGCTGAAGGCTTCAATTGCAATCATTGGTGCTGGGTGTGGTGGAACCAAACCGTGTACAGTCGACAGACCTGCCAAAATGGGAATACCGATCTGCAATAATGACATATTGGTTTTACGCGCGACGGTGAAAATGATGGGGATCATCAGAATAACGCCGACTTCGAAGAAAACAGGGATACCGACGATGAATCCAACGATCATCATGGCCCAATGCACACGTTTCACACCGAATCGATCTACCAAAGTAGTTGCAATGCGCTCGGCACCGCCGGATTCGGCCATCATCTTACCGAGCATCGTACCAAGAGCAATAACAATTGCAATGGTTCCGAGTGTGCCACCGAGTCCCCCGGTAATGGAAGAAATCACATCGGCAGGCTTCATGCCTGTAAGCAAACCGAGCATTAATGCAGATAACAAAAGGGTGATAAAGGGATTCCATTTATATTTGGAGATTAAAACGATCAGAAAAACGATCGCAATTAACGTCCAGACCAATAATGTTGCATTATGGGATAGTCCAAAAAGAGTGCTCATGATGTGGTGTGCTCCTTTAATTCTGATATAGAACGCTTACAAGTGAAGTCATCGTCAACAATTTTTCGTGTGCTACTAAATAGAAGAGGTGTTGGCTAGAAATGTAGTTTTATCATGCCCAAATTGAAAACAAAATCGCATTTTGTATACTTGTCGACAAGTTAAGCCGCAATCACTCACAGAAGATATGATTGCAAACGCTTTGCTCCTTTTAGGAATCAAAGCTTTCGTGCAGGGTTTTACCGGAATCTTGGAAATATGTGCGGACTCCAGCCTGAATGAGTATTTTGTCACCGGATTCGAGTGCTTCAACCAGTAAACGGTGCTTCTCGATTACAGCGCTTACTTTCTGCTCACCTTGAACAAATACTCTTCGCGTCGTGAGCAGCATAACGGTCATCACAACATATCGAATACTCTTCCATAGATGTGAAATACGGGAATGCTGGGCTGCTTCAATAATGGTCTCGTGGAAAACGAGATCCTGGTAGGCGAATTCGACAGCGTCCTGATGCCTTCCAGCGAGTTGCATTTTGTCGATCACGTTGCGTAGCTGGGTGATTAATGACTCTGGAACATCACCAGCGAGCCGCTGCTGAACAAAACTTTCAATCAGGAAACGGACATCATACAATTCTTCGACATCCTTAATCCGTAATCCCAGAACAACGACACCCATACGTTCAAGCCGAATAAGACCTTCATTAGACAATGTTCTTAACGCTTCACGGACAGGTGACCGACTGCTGTCAAAATCAGCCGCAATTCGATTTTCCGACAAAATCTCTCCAGGACGAAGGGTACCGCTAATGATCCGCAGCCTTAATTCGCAGGCAATAGCTTCACCACGGGAAGCCCCTTGAAGCCAGGAAGAAGGAAATAGCATATGGCTAACGCTCCTATTAATAAGTAATCAGTTCATTACTGATCATAGCATACCTACTCTGCGGACTGGATATTTCAGCTCAATCCATAGTCTGTAGTCTGCAAGATAACGGCTAATGTTTTTTTCAAAGGACTACTTGTATACAAGATGTGATTTTTATCCTACACCTTTCTCAAAAGCTTGTAAACCTTAATTGAAGCGGATACAACCTGATTAGAATTAACGATATTGGTGACCTATAATCATTATCCACATGTGAATAACTTTAAACAGAATATAATAAAGGAGATAGAAGGTATTGGAGGGTGTGGATAACTGTAAATAATGCAATATCGTGGTCTGATCAGGGTCTGGGGATAACTTTTTATGACTCTCTGCAGGGCTAGTTAAGGATAATCAAGTGAACGGACTGTGGTTATCATTTTTGGCGGGATAGAGAGCGTATATAAAAGAGGGAGAAGCCTTGAGCCTTGCAGTTGACTTTTCCAGGTGATCATGGTTAAATATATAAAGGTGTTTTCTGTGAAGATGAAAGTGATTCATCACATAAGTATTTCCTTGTGAGGAGGTGCAATACATTGAGACCTACATTCAAACCGAACGTTAGCAAACGTAAAAAAGTTCATGGTTTCCGGAAAAGAATGAGCACGAGCAACGGCCGTAAAATTTTGGCCGCACGTCGCCTTAAAGGCCGTAAAAACCTGAGTGCTTAATGCATTGAAGACCACCGAGGTGGTCTTTTTTTTCTTAATTTGGATCATTTCAGACTGGATGCTGGTACAGATCAGGTCTGAATGGTCTGCGGAAAAGTGCTGAATACACATCTATGTATGTCGAGTGAGTTTTCCATTTTCGAAAACTTACCTTATATAAGGATGAATGTTGGTTCGGTTAAAGTAGCCAATCTGCAATCATCACGGATGATTGTGTGCTCGGTTTTAATTACCGATCAACAATCATCCCAAATGAAGTTCTCGTTAAGACGGTTTACCGTTATTCAAGAAAGCCTATACTAAATCAGTAATGAGGCCTCCGTCAATAACAATGGTGGAGAACAGCAAGGAGAAGCGCCGTGTATAAAAGACTGCGTCTACGAAACCGGGCGGACTTTAGCCGCGTATACCGGTATGGGAAATCGTTTGCCAATCATCAATTCGTGGTGTATGGCTGCCGCCGTAAAGATACGGAACAATTCCGGGTCGGCGTATCATGCAGCAAGAAAATCGGAAACGCTGTCGTACGCAACCGGATGAGACGCATGATTAAGGAAATTGTTCGTCATCATGAGCATGAGATTGTCACGCAGATGGATCTGATTTTTATCGTCAGAAAAGGTGCACTGGACATGCCCTATAAGGAGATGGAAAAAAGCCTGCTCCATGCGATGCGCAAGGGCTCACTTTTGAAGTCGAGCAAGCGGTAAGCTTCGGTTTATTTGTCCTCCTAATTATGGTATGATTTACGGTGGAATGGAATGGTTAAGAGAGGGGTTATGAAGTGTCGCGATTGAAGACATCAAAGGGGAAGTGGATTCTCCTCATTGCAGTCATTGCAATGGTCACTGTACTCGCCGGATGTACTCCACAAGGAGCCGGGGTTACTACGGAAGATCTGAAGAATAGTGATTCTTTTTGGCAAGCCAATGTTGTGTACTGGTTCTCACTGGCGCTGGATACATTCGCTAACTGGTTCAAAGGTGAATATGGACTGGCCGTCCTCGTGATGGTGCTTATTGTACGGACATTAATTTTACCACTAACAATGAAACAGGTCCGTAGCTCCAAAGCTATGCAGGCCATTCAGCCGCAGCTGAAGGAGATTCAAGCCAAGTTTAAAGATACACCTGAGAAAGTTCAGCAAGAAACAATGAAGTTGTTTCAGGAGAACAAAGTTAATCCGATGGCGGGTTGTCTACCACTTCTGATTCAGATGCCGATTTACATCGCACTTTATAACTCAATTTACGGAAACTCCAGTCTGAGAACACATGATTTCTTGTGGCTCCAGCTCGGGGAACCGGATCACCTGTTTATTTTGCCGGTGCTGGCTGCGATCACAACATTCATTCAAACATGGATGATGATGCGTATGAACCCTGCACAGCAAGTGGGTCCGATGCAGTTTATGCTATGGGTATACCCGATTTTGATCTTCGTGATGTCTTATCAGTTCCCGTCAGCACTTCCGCTGTACTGGTTCTACAGTAACATCTACACGATCGTGCAAAACTATTTCCTTTACCGGAATAATGATAAAATCGTGGCTGAAGTCAACGTGAAGCAGAACAGCTCTTCCAAAAATGGAGCTAAACGCAAAAACGGTGGCAAAGCGACCGTCTCTGGAAAAGGGTCGAAAGGGGCCAAAAAATCGAAATGACCAAAGTCATTACGTCAGGAAAAACCGTTGAAGATGCTGTAAACCAAGGATTGACCGAGCTTGGCGTAAGTCGGGACAAGGTCGAGATACAAGTGTTAGAGCAGCCGTCAAAAGGATTCCTGGGTTTGATCGGGGTGAAGGCGGCCAAAGTTGAAGTAAAACTATTGCCTGTACCCGAAGTTGTTCAACAGCCGATCAAGCCAGCCGCACACGTACCTGAGGTAGATGCATTACTTGAGGGTGTTGCAGCTAAAAATCCCTATGAAGAAGCGGCTGCTTTCTTGAAAGAGGTCGCAGCAGGTATGGGACTGGATGTGGAAGTGCATATCAAAAAACAACGTGACGGACATATCTTCAATATTGCCGGTGAAGACCTGGGCATGATTATTGGCAGACGTGGACAGACGCTGGATGCGCTTCAGTATCTAACGAACATTGTAGCGAACCGATACTCGGAAAGCTTCGTTCGAATTGTGCTCGACGCGGAGAATTTCCGTCAACGTCGGCGGAAGACGCTGGAGGATCTGGCTGAACGGTTGGCTGGACAAGCTATCCGTACCGGCAAGGAAGTTGTATTGGAGCCAATGCCTCCGCTAGAACGAAAAGTCATCCATGCAAAACTGCAGAATCACCCGCAGATTAAGACGTTAAGTAAGGGCGAAGAGCCTAATCGGCGTGTGGTTATCACCACGAAATAACACGAAATTGAAGACGCAATGGCTTCCTGCCCGGTGCAGAAGCCATTGCTTTTTTCGTACAGAAGCAATTTGATCAGGTACGTAACACAGGTAAACAGTGAACTTAATAAGGTAAGTGGCATGTCATATGATATATCATTAATAGATTTGAAAATGAATATGGCGTCCCCTGAGGGGCGGCAATTTTAAAATAGAGCAAGGAGAGATAACCATGATCAGTGATACGATCACAGCGATATCAACGGCTGTCGGAGAGGCGGGTATCGCCGTGATCCGGGTCAGCGGCCCGGAAGCAGTGTCGGAGACGGAAAAGATTTTTCGCAGCAAAACGCCTTTAACTCAAGCAGCATCTCATACGGTTCATTATGGTCATATCATAGATCCGGCGAGCGGCGAGAAGATCGAGGAAGTGCTGGTTACAGTTATGCGAGCACCTCGGTCGTTCACAACAGAAGATGTGGTGGAGATCAGTGCGCATGGCGGTGTAGTGTCTGTAAAACGGGTTATGGACCTGCTGTTACAGCTTGATATTCGTCTGGCTGAACCTGGTGAGTTCACGAAGCGTGCCTTCCTTAATGGGCGGATTGACCTGTCTCAGGCTGAAGGTGTCATGGATCTTATTCGTTCCAAATCGGACCGGGCTTTCTCGGTTGCACTGAAACAGGTTGAAGGCAAACTATCCTCCAAATTGCGTGATCTACGATATACACTGGTGGAAACACTGGCTCATATTGAAGTAAATATCGATTACCCGGAGCATGATGTGGAGTCGTTAACGTCTGATTTTATTAAAGAAAAGTCCAGTCAGGTTATGACTGAAATTGATAAATTGCTGACTACAGCAGAGCAAGGAAAGATCCTGCGAGAAGGTATCACGACGGCTATTGTTGGACGACCTAACGTAGGCAAATCCTCATTGATGAATACACTTGCCCAAGACAATCGGGCCATCGTCACGGACATTCCAGGAACAACTCGTGACGTGATCGAGGAATTCATTACGATTAATAATATTCCGCTTAAGTTGCTGGATACGGCAGGAATCCGGGAAACGATGGACGTCGTAGAGAAAATCGGGGTAGAACGCTCTCGTTCTGCGGTAAGTGAAGCCGATCTGATCTTAATGGTTGTAAATGCTGCGGAGCCACTTCATCCCGATGAGATTGAATTATTGGAACAAATCCGCGGTAGACAATCGATAATCATTATGAATAAAATGGACTTAACGCCACAGGTAGAACGTGACGTGCTGCTTCGTTACATTCCGGAAGAGCGGCTTGTACCGATGTCGGTGAAAGATGATCTGGGTGTGGATCGACTGGAAGAGGCCATCTCTACGCTATTCTTCAGTGGTAAACTGGAGTCCGCAGACCTGACTTATGTCAGTAATGTGCGTCATATTGCTTTGCTCAAAAAAGCGAAGCAGTCCCTGGTGGATGCCTATGAAGCGGCAGATCAGTTCATTCCAATCGATATGATTCAGATTGATGTTCGTTTGGCGTGGGAGCATTTGGGTGAGATTGTTGGAGATACAGCACATGATGCATTAATTGATCAGATTTTCTCCCAGTTCTGCCTAGGAAAGTAAAAATAATATACTGCCGATTGACTTAAATCGTAGTGTATGATGGAGAGGTACAATTTCTGCCTGTTGTCAAAGGATGGAATGATATTGTAGCCATTACGTGTTGGTTTCATATAGATAGGAATGCAAGTTCCGATGAACGGTTAGAAGTATTTCGTTTTCATTATAAGGAGGTAAACAGGAATGGCTTTTGATGGCGGCAGTTATGATGTTATCGTCGTTGGTGCAGGACATGCTGGGGTGGAATCCGCGCTGGCCGCAGCCCGTATGGGGTCCAAAACACTGATGATTACGATCAATCTCGATATGGTAGCCTTTATGCCTTGTAACCCATCCATTGGGGGACCGGCCAAAGGACATGTTGTGCGTGAGATCGATGCACTTGGTGGAGAAATGGGACGGAATATCGATAAGACCTTTATTCAGATGCGGATGCTTAACACGGGTAAAGGGCCTGCTGTTCACGCGCTTCGTGCTCAGGCGGATAAATTCTCCTACCAGCATAAGATGAAGGAAACGATGGAGAATGAACGTAATCTGACCATGCGTCAGGGTATGGTTGATCGACTGATCGTTGAAGACGGAAAGTGTGTAGGAGTCGTGACTCAGACCGGAACTGAGTATCGGGCCAAAGCAGTCGTTCTGACGACAGGCACTTACTTGCGCGGTAAAGTAATTATGGGTGAGTTGATGTACGAGAGTGGACCGAACAATCAACAACCATCTCTTAAATTGTCAGAGCATTTGCGTGAACTGGGCTTCGATCTGGTTCGTTTCAAAACAGGTACACCTCCACGTGTACACAAGGATACGATTGATTTTAGTAAAACCGAAATTCAGCCTGGCGATGATGAGCCGAAGTTCTTTTCCTATGAAACAGAATCTTCTGATAATGAGCAACTGCCTTGCTGGTTGACGTATACATCTGTGGAAACACATCAGATTATTAATGATAATCTGCATCGTGCACCGATGTTTTCCGGTGTGATTGAAGGGACTGGACCGCGTTACTGTCCATCCATCGAGGATAAAATTGTTCGGTTTAGCGACAAACCGAAACATCAGATTTTCCTGGAGCCAGAAGGCAAAAATACATCGGAGTATTATGTGCAGGGGCTATCTACGAGTCTGCCAGAAGACGTTCAGCTTGCGGTTCTGCGCTCGATTCCAGGTATGGAAAAAGTAGAAATGATGCGTAACGGTTATGCGATTGAATACGATGCGATGGTGCCTACACAATTGTGGCCATCCCTTGAAACCAAACGTCTGCCAGGTCTGTTCACAGCCGGTCAGATTAACGGTACTTCCGGTTATGAAGAAGCGGCTGGACAAGGCGTTATGGCCGGCATTAATGCAGCGCGCAAAGTACAAGACAAAGAGCCGATCGTGCTTGATCGTTCCCAAGGTTATATTGGCGTGCTGATTGATGATCTGGTAACGAAGGGTACGAATGAGCCTTATCGTCTGTTGACTTCACGTGCCGAGTATCGTCTGTTGCTTCGCCATGATAATGCAGATATGCGTTTGACGGAAATCGGACATGACATTGGACTGATTCCTGAAGACCGTTATGCGAAATTCCTGGATAAAAAGGCGAAAGTCGAGCAGGAAGTCGCGCGTCTGAAAGTGGCTAAAGCTCGCCCGGTTGAAGTGAACGCGAAACTGGAAGAGTACGGATCTACACCTATTCAGGATGGAAGTACGTTGCTTACCTTGCTTCGTCGCCCGGAGCTGGGGTATGAACTGATTGAACAGCTCTCACCATCTGAGGTAGAACTGACAGCAGATATGAAAGAACAAGTCGAAATACAAATTAAATATGCGGGTTATATTGAGAAACAATTGATCCACGTGGAACGTTTGCAAAAGATGGAGAAAAAGAAAATTCCGGACACTATCGTATATGATGAGATTCATGGTCTGGCTATGGAAGCCAAGCAGAAGCTCGCTACGATTCGTCCAATCTCGATTGGTCAGGCTTCTCGTATTGCTGGAGTTACTCCTGCCGACATCTCCATTCTGCTGGTCTACCTGGAGCATTATAACCGTGTAACCGCAGCAAGGGGACAATAATGGACGATATTCAACAGCAACTGCAGCGGCGCTTAAAGAAACATGGATTAGAGCTGGGAGAACTCCAATTGGAGCAATTCGAACTGTATTATCAGGAGCTCGTATCCTGGAATGAAAAGATGAATCTGACCGGTATCACGGATCGGGAGCAAGTGTATACCAAGCATTTCTATGATTCGGTATCGCTGGCCTTTTATACAGACATGACCAAAGTGAATAAGCTTGCTGACATTGGATCTGGAGCGGGTTTTCCTGGGTTACCCCTGAAAATCTGTTTCCCGCACATTAAGCTGACGATTATTGACTCATTAAATAAACGGATTGGCTTCCTACAGCATGTGGTAGATATCCTTGGCCTGACTGATGTGGAATTGGTCCATGGACGTGCTGAAGAGATTGGACGCAAAGAAGGGTATCGTGACAGCTACGATCTCGTTACGGCGCGTGCAGTAGCCAAGCTGGCTGTGCTAAATGAATTCTGTCTTCCTTTTGTTCGTAAAAGTGGAATATTCGCTGCCATGAAGGGCGGAGACCCGCGTGAAGAAATGAAGGAAGCGGAGTTCAGCTTCAATCAGCTGAAAGGACGGGTAAAAGCCGTTCATCCATTCCAGCTGCCGGTTGAAGAATCAGAGCGTCATATCATCTTGATTCAGAAATTTGATAAGACACCATATAAGTATCCACGCAAACCAGGTACTCCAATGAAGACTCCGCTGATATAGCTGTGTGATGGTTTTGAAGTGAGTCAAAACAAAATATAATTTTAGATATAGATAAAGAGGATGTTTCACGTGAAACATTCTCTTTTTTTGTTTTCTGGAAATGGAGTACTGGATCAACATTACAGATACTTCCTATTACATATCTCTTTAATTATGCGTAATGATCGATTCCGACGCGTAGTAACTCATAAACATTTTCAAGAATTATATGTGTACAAGTCGTCATATTCCCAATATTCACAAAGAAAAAGCAGGAAAATAAGCAGAGTTTAAAGAATAGGTAAGCATAGGATTATGATAGAAAAGATGATAGAATAGAAGTATCCGATCCTGGGTTACAGTGATCATAGAGTATATGTATAGATAGATGGATATGCGTTCAATGTTGTATGACAGAAAGCGTTATGAAAGGCAAAACTTATTCCAAGAACGATGCATGTGAAGGGTCGCTTATTGAATAAGAAGCACCTGCAAAGACTGTGGGAGCTATTACGAAACTAGGTGGTAATCTGCGGAATGAAAGAACAATTTTCGAAGTTGTTTGGTTTGGCGGAGCGCAATAACGGAGATGAGATCAAACAGATTCCGGTTAATGAAATTGTGAGCAGCCCATATCAACCCCGTACTATTTTTGATGATGATAAAATTGATGAGTTGTTGCAGACGATTAAAACACATGGCGTAATTCAGCCTATTGTCGTTCGCGTGCGAAATGGATCATATGAGATTATTGCCGGGGAACGTCGCTGGCGTGCAGTTCGAAAACTGGGTCTGGATACGATTCCAGCCATTGTGCGTGAATTCAACGATTCTCAGGCCGCATCCATTGCACTGATTGAGAACTTGCAACGTGAAGGATTGACTTCGATAGAAGAAGCCGTGGCCTATCAGAAACTGATTGACTTACATCAACTGACACAGGAAAGTCTTGCACAACGACTCGGCAAAAGCCAGTCAACCATCGCCAACAAAATTCGGTTGTTACAACTCCCGGAAGGCATTAAGGCCGCATTGATGGAACGTAAAATTTCTGAACGGCATGCAAGAGCTTTACTTTCTCTCGATACGGAAGAACTACAGATGAAGTTGCTCGGTGAGATTATTGAAAAAGAATTGAATGTGAAACAGACAGAGGCGCGTGTTGCTTTCTACAAGGAATCTTCCAAGATTAAAAAATCCAAACGTGTTTCCTTTACCAAGGACGTAAGACTTGCACTTAATACAATTCGCCAATCCATTGATATGGTAACTGGCTCTGGTCTGGACATCAAAACAAAAGAAGCCGACCATGAGGATCATTACGAGATCGTTATTCATATTCCCAAACGCAAATAATTGAAGCTTATGGCGGCAATGAGCCGCTTTTTATGTCTATAAAGCAAGTCTGGCTTGAAATTTTCAAAGAACGGTATATTGAGGAAACGGTAGTTGTTGTTTGTGTGGACGATAGCCGCCTGCTTTTTGTTAACAATATCTCACAACCTACAAGAAAAGACTCCTATTTTATTTGAGGTGAAGTAATTGTCTAAGATTATGGCCGTAGCAAATCAAAAGGGCGGTGTGGGGAAAACGACGACATCTGTTAACTTGGGTGCAGGACTGGCTTCACTCGGGAAAAGAGTATTGCTTGTCGATATTGACCCTCAGGGGAATACAACCAGCGGAGTCGGAATCAATAAAGCAGATGTGGCTAATTGCATATATGATGTCATTATTAATGAGGTTCCTCCTCAAGAAGCAATTGTGGAGACTCAGATTGAAGGCCTTCATATCATACCTGCAACGATTCAACTTGCCGGAGCCGAGATCGAATTGGTGTCCACGATATCACGGGAAGTTCGCCTGAAAAAATCACTCGCCATGGTGAAAAAAAACTATGATTACATACTGATCGATTGCCCACCATCCCTCGGTATGTTGACGATCAATTCGTTGACCGCTTCCGATTCGGTGATCATTCCGATTCAGTGTGAGTATTACGCACTTGAAGGATTAAGCCAGCTGCTTAATACGGTTCGTTTGGTACAAAAACATCTGAATACATCCCTACAGATTGAAGGGGTATTGCTGACGATGTTTGATGCACGGACCAATCTAGGGATACAGGTTATTGAAGAAGTGAAAAAGTATTTTCAACAAAAAGTATATCAAACGATTATTCCGCGCAACGTACGACTTAGCGAAGCACCATCTCATGGTCAATCGATTATCACGTATGACCCTCGCTCAAGAGGGGCGGAAGTATATTTAGAGCTCGCAAAGGAAGTGATTTCTTATGAGTAAGCGGCTTGGAAAAGGTCTTGATGCCCTCATTCCTTCGCTTTCAATTAATGACGATGATAAAGTCGTAGAAATCCCGATTAGTCAACTGCGGGCTAACCCCTATCAACCACGTAAGGTCTTTGATGAGGGCGCAATACATGAACTGGCTGAGTCTATCCGTCAGCATGGTGTCATACAACCTATTATTGTTCGTCCTGTATTACGAGGGTATGAGATTATTGCCGGAGAACGTCGGTTTAGAGCTTCGCAATATTGTGGTAATGCCACCGTACCCGCTGTAGTCCGCAATTTTAGTGATCAGCAGGTAATGGAGATTGCGTTGATTGAGAACCTGCAACGGGAGAATCTGAATGCCATGGAAGTTGCAGTTGCTTATCAGGGGTTAATGGACCAATTCGCGTTGACTCAGGAAGAGTTGTCTGTAAAAGTCGGTAAATCACGCTCTCACATTGCTAACTTCTTGCGTCTGTTATCATTACCAGAAGAAGTAAAGGATCATGTTTCACGTGGAACATTATCAATGGGACATGCACGTGCGATCGTGGGTGTTAAAGACGAAGTTATGGTGAAGCAACTTGCCAAACAAACCATTGATCAGCAATGGAGTGTGCGTGAGTTGGAGGAAGCTGTTCAACAACTGGATCGTTCCAAGACGGGTGAGGCCAAAGCCAAATCGAAGTTGAAGAAGAAAGATCCATTCATTGATACGTTAGAGGAATCGCTGCGTGAACGTTTCAAGACAACAGTGAAAATCAAGCATAACAAAGATAAAGGTAAAATTGAGCTCAACTACTACAGTCAACAGGATCTGGAACGGCTATTGGAATTGTTGCAATAATAGTCGGATCGATGATTCATTAACAACATGCGGGGCTTACTCATGTCATGACATATCGCCTCTGTACCATGGAGAAACGATATGTCATTCTTTGTTTGCAGGGTTATACGTGCAATATATGCAGGCGAATAATTAATTAATGGGACAGAGGTGGTTGTAAGGTGGAGGGAGTTATCTATCTAGATCATGCAGCAACATCTTGGCCCAAACCACCTGCTGTCGGTGATGCGATGCTGAGTGCACTGGAGATTGCCGGAGCTAATCCTGGCAGAGGAAGTCACCGTATGGCTGTTCAGGCAAGTCGTGTATTGTTCGAGGCCAGAAGATCTATATCCGATATCTTTGGAATCAAAAATGCGAATGATATTGCATTCGGATCAAATACGACAGAAGCGCTGAATCTAGCTATTCAAGGCTCGCTTAGAGAGGGCGACCATGTGATTGCCACCATGGCTGAACATAACTCAGTCAGACGACCACTGGAGTACATGCGCAGACTCCGAAATGTAGAGATTGATTATGTACCTGTTAATGCTGCGGGAGCTATTGATCTGATGCAAATGGAACGTATGTTTCGTTCCAATACCAGATTAGTGGTATGTACACATAGTTCCAATCTGCTTGGCAGTATTCTTCTTATTGGAGAAATTTCGCTCCTGTGTCGTAAACATCGTGCGATCTTGTTGGTAGATGCGGCTCAGAGTGCTGGGGTTATGCCTGTGAATGTACAACAATTGGGCATTGATATGTTGGCTTTTCCAGGGCATAAGGGGCTGCTTGGACCTCAGGGTACAGGGGGCTTGTACATTGCTCCTGAGCTCGATATAGAGCCTTTACTTCATGGAGGAACAGGAAGTCAGTCAGAAGCTTTGGAGCAGCCAAAGGTGCGTCCTGATCGGTATGAAGCGGGGACGCCGAATACAGTCGGAATCGCAGGGCTGAATGCAGGTGTGAAGCATGTACTTGAGATGACACCAGCGGTCATCTACCAGCATGAGTGGGAATTGACTCAACTTATGATGGAAGGGCTGTCGTCCGTTAAGGGCATTCGAATGCTCGGTCCAGAGATTGGACAGCCACGTACCGGATTAGTATCCTTTACTGTGGAAGGGTATGATTCGGCACAACTCGCATTCCGATTAGATCGGAATTATGGAATTGCGGTTCGCTCCGGTTTTCATTGCACACCGCTTGCACATGAATCTGCGGGTACAACCGCTACAGGAGCGGTAAGAGCAAGTGTGGGATACAATTCAACTAGAGAACATGTGGATACGCTCGTTAAGGCAGTGTTGGAGTTGACACGGGCAGACTAAGACTAGATTAGAGTCGGAATTATGAACTCATTTAGCACAGAGCTGCATGATTAATCTTATGCATATCGGGTTGATTTATAATGAATGATAATATTACAGACAGACGTTAATCTGATCAAAAATATAGAGGGGTAGTTGCAATTACATGGCTGAATTAAACGAGCTGATTCTGGAACAGCTGTTATGGATTATTGGCGGAATGGCATTACTTACGGTGATCTTGCTGATTGTGAGTATTGCTCAGGGGGCAAAGTTACGAAAGTTTAAACGTAAATATGAAGCCATGATGGCTGGCAGTGGAGTAGAGGATCTGGAATCATTACTCATTAATCTGAAAATTCAGATGGACAGCATTGAGGATGAACACAAACTGCAAACGAATCAGCTGCAAGTTGTCATGCAAAAGCTTACCCGCATTCAAGGTAAAGTTGGCGTGAAAAGATACAATGCTTATGGAGAGCTTGGCAGTGATCTGAGCTTCTCGATGGCCATGATTAACGATAGCCAGGATGGCATGATTCTTACGGGGATATATAACCGCGACGGTTCTTATGTATATGCAAAACCTCTTAAAGGGGGAGAGTCCGCGTACACTCTGTCCCCAGAGGAAAAGGAAGCTATTACTCTGGCACAGCAAGCAGAGTAGAACGTGTATGCCATTCCCGGATGGCCGAGTATAGACTGCTGGATATAATCTCGGACATGCGCATAACGAGACTGAGCCGCGTGTTCTGTAGAACAAAGTATTCCATAAAGCCGCCGACGTTAACGATACCTGTCAGATGGATATCGCCGACCGGCGGTAATTCTTTATTTACCCCCGCACCTGGTTTGAGTGGACCATTCACGACTTGAATGCATCCTACACTGGATGACTGCCCAAGACAGGCGTCGATGCCAATCACATAAGGGTTATGGTGTGTTTTCTGTATGTTGTGGAGCGTATCCTGAAGGTTCATGGCATGGACAGGTTCATCCAAGGTACCATACAAATGGAATAAAGGGCTGTCCCACTTGGAAAGGGCTGATCCGACCAGAGGACCAAGACAGTCGCCTGTTGAGCGATCTGTGCCGATGCAGACGATCACTACATTTTGCAGAGAATGGGCTTTATAGAGATGGAACATTAAACGATGGGTAATGGCTGAGTGAATGCCTGGATCGGTATGGGGGATTTTCAAACTGGTCATATCTTGTGATGAAAAGGAACGCGAAGTAGGATTCATAGGATCTATCCTTTCCCTTGGAATAGTAGTAACAGTATATGGAAAGGTAGAGCGTTTTATACTTCACGAGGACAAGCTTTTTCTCTAGGGTTGGACGTATGGCGAAAGGAGCCGGACATGGACGAATGGATTAACGATTGGATGCTGATTGCATTTGATTCAACCCAGCAGGCACTGCGTGCTGAAATGCTGCTGGAGTTTGCCGAGATAGAGATCGATTTATTCCCTACGCCAAAAGAAATTACAGCAGGTTGTGCGTTATGTATCCAGTTTCCAAAAGAGGATTTGGAGCGAGTACAAAAGATCATTCGTAACGAGTTCGTAGAGATCCGAGGCCTCTATTTCAAAACAGAAGACAGCTATGATAACATACCGATGTAGAGGAGGCATGATGGATGTTGCCATTTCAATTTGCTCAAGGGACTACAGCTAGCGGTCCGGTAGCCGCCGTGGATGAAGCCCTGCGTTGGACGGATAAAGTCTGGAACAAAATTGCAGATCCCGATATGTGGCTTAACATTATGTTCAGCTCAATTCGGATCATCATTATTTTCATCATCACCCGTATTGTCATTAAGGTGGTATATCGAATTATAGATCGTTCCATGGAACGCAAGCAGGAAGGCAAAATTCGCGTGAATCCGCGCAGATTCGTAACGGTAGGGGAACTGCTGAAAAATGCGACCTCCATAACATGTAATTTTATTATGATTCTGCTACTGTTATCTGAGATCAATATCCAAGTTGGGCCGTTACTCGCGAGTGCTGGTGTTCTCGGGCTTGCCATTGGTTTCGGTGCACAGGGTTTGGTCAAGGATGTTATTACGGGTTTCTTCATTATATTGGAGGATCAATTCGCTGTGGGGGATGTTATTCAGACGGGAACCTACAAGGGAACGGTTGAGGTGATCGGACTTAGAACTACCAAACTGGTCAGCTGGCAAGGTGAGGTGCACATTATCCCGAACGGGGCGATTGCAAGTGTAACGAACTACTCCATGTCAAATTCGCTAGCTGTAGTGGATATTCCGATGAAGGCGGACTTGAGTCTCGATGAGTCTGTACACCTGGTGAAGAAGTCTTTGGTTGGGATTGAAGAGCGTGATCTAAATATTGTGAAGGTGCCGGATGTACTCGGTATACAGTCGATGTCTACGTCGGAGTATGTGGTGCGAATTGTGGCCGAATGTATGCCTAACTCTCGTGCTTCGGTGGAACGTCAGATTCAGGGCGATGTGAAAAAAACGTTGGAGTACCATGAGATGAATAATCAAGCAGCATTGGAGCAGGCCGTAGCTTTGGAGAAAGATGAGGGGGATGGCACAGGTGGAGCGTAAAAGTTTCCAGCTTGGGGATATTGTGCAGATGAAGAAGCAGCATCCCTGTGGCAGTAATGAAATGGAGATCATTCGAATGGGTATGGATATTCGGATTAAGTGCGTCGGATGTAAACATAGTGTATTGATTCCAAGAGCAAAATTTGAGAAAAACATGAAGAAGGTACTGCGCTCAGCGGAAGATTCCACTGAATCCTGATCTTAAAAGCAATCGACATTTGGTACTCAAAATAACGTTTACATGCAGGCTGGGTATGAGTGTTGCGTTCTGTAAATGATCATGCTATAATCAATATTGCTGCGGAAAGGTACCCAAGAGGCCCAAGGGGGCTGACTCGAAATCAGTTAGGCGTGTCACAGCGTGCGTGGGTTCGAATCCCACCCTTTCCGCCACTTCATTTACAATTCACTCAATGCACATTGAGTTCAATAAAAAGATCAATGAAGAAGGCTTCCCATCAAGGGAAGTCTCTTTTTTTGTTTAACGTTATTTTGCCCATGTATTAATAATGGATTATATATGACTAAACGATAAACGAAAAATAAAGAGCCCCGAAGGGCTCTTTATCCGGCGGTGCATTTGTTTGTTAGGAAACAATCGGTCGTAACAATCAGAAACTTGGTATACTGCACGTAGCAATATGCGTGCTTCAGACGAAGGGCCTTACAACACAGAACCACTTGCCTCTTAAATTACGTGATGAATCTCCAACAGCGAATGATCGGCTTCGTTGTCCAACGGAACCACACCTCTCTCGTGCACCGCCTGATTGTATTATGTGCTTTATTACGTTTTATATACATGGATCATAAAAAAAGGTATTGCGATTAGTGGACGCGGGCTTTGGTCAGCTTCTTCCACTTGCGATTATGATTGCTTGTCTCGGGAAAAGCTTCGCCTTTTTGCAGCGTTACCCGCTTCGGATTCTGAATTTCCGTAACAAAGCTTTTTTCCCCGACTTCCGTGTACTCTCCATCGTTTGGTGCTTTGTCTCCTGGTTCAAACTCGGTTTTTTCACCCATGATAAAACCTCCTCTGCAGATTATGTTACTCTGTTGCTTCTGTAGTGTGCTCCATAGCCGGACTGATCATGTGCCAATATGTACAGGGAACGTTTGCTTGCACTTTGACTCGGTATTTGTTATATTAATATAGTTCGAGTTTGTGCTCGTTCCTTGCTCTCAACCTGGATTGAGGGCCAGAGTCCATAAGGAGGTGAAAATTATGCGCAAATATGAAGTGATGTACATTATTCGTCCTGACATTGAGCAAGAAGTTGTTCAAGCTACAGTCGATAAATTCCAAGGCATCATCTCCAACGGCGGTGGTGAAGTTACAGCTCACGACGTTATGGGTAAACGCCGTCTTGCGTATGAGATCAAGAAATTCCGTGATGGTTTTTATGTTCTGGTACATTTCACTGCTGAACCAGCAGTTGTAACTGAACTTGAGCGTCTCATGAAGATTTCTGACGAAGTAATTCGTTATCTCATTACCAACGACGTTAAGTCTGCTTAAGACAACTCGTGATTAACGCACCAATACGCTCGGAAGGAGGGGATTACATTGTTGAACCGTGTCATTCTGATCGGACGGTTAACCCGGGATCCTGAGTTGCGTTACACTCCAGCAGGAGTAGCAGTTACGCAATTTACTTTGGCAGTGGACAGACCGTTTACAAGCCAAGGGGGAGAAAAGGAAGCCGATTTCATTCCGGTCGTAACCTGGAGACAGCTTGCCGAGACCTGTGCAAACTATTTGCGCAAAGGACGCCTGGCTGCAGTCGAAGGACGCATTCAAGTACGGAACTATGAGAATAATGAAGGAAAACGTGTATACGTGACCGAAGTTATTGCCGATAATGTCCGTTTCTTGGAGTCAGCTAACCGTGATAATAGCGGTGGCGGCGGTGGGCAACCAATGCGTGAAGAGCCTTCTTATGGAGGCGGCGGACGCGCGAACAATAACAATAATTCGCGTAGCAACAATCAGGATCCTTTTTCCGATGACGGAAAACCGATTGATATATCGGATGATGATTTGCCATTTTAACATGAGCTGATACTCTTAGGAGATATGAGTTACATGATAGGAAAGGACTGAAAAGCATGGGCTTCAAGCAAAGAGAAGGCGGAGACAACGATAAAAGACCGGCACGTCGTGGCGGCCGTAATAAACGTCGTAAAGTGTGCTTCTTCACAGCTAACAAAATTACTCACATCGATTATAAAGATACGGACTTGCTTCGTAAATTTATCAGCGAACGTGGAAAAATTTTGCCACGCCGTGTAACAGGTACTAGCGCTAAATATCAACGCATGCTGACGATTGCAATCAAACGCTCCCGTCAAATCGCATTATTGCCATACACAACTGAGTAGTTTTTACTCAGCTTGCATACGAAGCAGTCGGCTTATAGCCGGCTGCTTTTTTGTATATATCGATAGAAGTATCAGAAATAACAGATCCACTCTAACAAATGGAAGAATTCAATACTGTGGTGATAGAAGCATTCAAGGCTCAAATGAATTATAATAGAGTCTAATCTACTGAAAACGTTCAAGCAGCATGAGTAGCAGTTTATTTCAGAATAAACACCAGGAGTGGATATGAATACATCAAAGCGTAGAGGGAAGCAGAGAAAAAGGAAAAGTCTTAAAACCTGGATTGTAGCTACTCTTTTACTTTCCATCATATATGTGTGGTTACAGCAAAAAAGTGATATAGATAACATGTGGCCCGGGACACCGATCCAAGATGCAACACCAATAACAGGTCTACATCCTGTAGTGGCAGAGAATGAAGAGTTATTGGTACGTAAGGCAGCCAGACGTGGAATAGAGATCGTTATAACCCACGGCTATCGAAGTTCCGAGGAGCAAGATGCACTATTTAACCAAGGACGCTCAAGTGCAGGCAGTATCGTTACTAATGCGCGTGGTGGTGAATCATATCATAACTATGGATTAGCTATTGATTTTGCATTGAGGACGCCTGAGGGTGATGTGGTGTGGGATATGGAACGGGATGATAACGGCAATGGCAAAGCAGACTGGATGGAAGTCGTGGATCTCGCGAAAGAGTTGGGTTTCACTTGGGGTGGCGACTGGGCTAACTTTCCGGACTATCCTCACTTACAGATGGATTTTGGTTTGAGTATCAATGAGTTAAAACGAGGTAAAAGACCTCCAGATTCTGAATAAAAAAGGTATTTAATATACACATATATGAATAAATATTAGAAAAGCTCTGCATTTTGCAGGGCTTTTTTCTTTCTTTTGTAAAATAAATGATAAAAGATGACAATTTGGTCTTTACATCAGCAAATAAATGAAACTATACTATAATAACTAGATTTTATACTTCGCACGTTCATACTATTTCAAATGCAAGGTTAACGACACCGATTGAATAGGTTTAAGCTATCGTTCGAGATTAGTTAACACTTACACACATAACATTTACCTCACATAAAATCAAGAATATCTACTCATTACAACATATACATATACATATCATGTAACTATTATGTAATGTATATATTGAGATCACCTTTTAATTATTTACACCTCATAGCCAAAAGCATGGTATGACCTCTCAAATCCCTTGCCATATACCTTTATAATATTACTAATATCCAAATCTGTGGTATAAAAAACATTTATACCAAAAATCTCAAAATAAGCATTGACGTTAGCTAAAATTACACGTATGATTACATTAATTATTTTGTGTTATAATTCCGCTAGGATTTATCAACATTAATTGACCAATGGTCTAAATAAAAGTCTCTTAAACTTGTTTCTCCTAAAGATTTGGTATTTTGTATAAGCTATTGTTCGTTATCTTCAAGAACTTGGAAATATACATTAGATGCATTCTTCTACACATGGATACAATCTACGGAAATTATGGGGTTAGGGTGATTGATTTGAATACAGAGCTATTGGAAGTCAGAAATCTAACAACATCATTCAGAATTGAAGATGACTATTACGCAGCAGTGGATCACGTTAACCTTAAGGTGAAGAAAAATGAAGTGTTGGCGATTGTAGGTGAATCCGGATCAGGCAAAAGTGCTTTTGCATTCTCTCTTATGGGTTTGCATAACAAAGCAAAAATCGAAGGCCAGATTCTCTATAAAGGACAAGATATTGCCAACATCTCCCCAAGTAAGTTGAACAAGCTACGCGGCAAAGAAATGGGCATGATTTTTCAGGATCCATTGTCCGCATTAAATCCTCTAATGATTATTGGTGAACAGATTGAAGAGATTCTCACACTTCATCAATCCAAGCTGTCTTCCAAAGAGAAGAGAGAAAAGGTTATTCACTTATTGAATCAGGTAGGGATTCCACGTCCCGAACAAATATACAAGCAGTATCCCCACGAATTATCTGGTGGTATGAGACAGAGAATTGTCATCGCCATCGCGATTGCCAACAAGCCAGAACTACTCATAGCCGATGAACCAACGACGGCGCTTGACGTTACGATTCAACTCCAGATTTTAGAGCTGATCCGTGATCTGAAAAACGAGATTAACGCAGGCATTATTTTGATTACACATGACCTGGGTGTCGTAGCCGAGATGGCTGATCGTGTTGCAGTTATGTATGCAGGAGAAATTGTTGAAATCGCAGATATCTTCACACTGATGAATGATGCGAAGCATCCGTATACACGTTCACTGTTGAACTCTATTCCCACCCTATCTGAAGAAGGATCCAAATTGCATGTCATCCAAGGCATTGTGCCTTCGCTTAAAAATCTTCCTCGCAAAGGGTGCAGATTCAAAGCCCGAATTCCATGGATTAGTGATTCGGCTCATGAAGAGAACCCACAGATGCATGAAATTGCACCAGGTCACTTTGTACGGTGTACCTGTTACCAGCACTTTCATTTCCCTGACCAAGCTGAGGAGGAATAACATAATGGCATTACTCGAAGTAGAAGGACTCAAGATACACTTTCCGATTCGCGGCGGATTGCTCAAACGGGAAATTGGCAGTGTAAAGGCTGTTGATGATGTTAGCTTCTCCATTGAACAAGGACAGACCTACGGTTTGGTTGGCGAATCCGGTTCAGGTAAAACAACAACAGGCAGAGCCATTATTGGGCTAAACCATGTTACTGACGGAAAGATTCTATTTAACGGGAAAAACCTGGCTACAGAACGGCGTAAAGACAGGCAGCTTCAGCGTGATGTACAAATGATCTTTCAAGATCCATATTCATCATTGAATCCCAAGAAGCGGGTTATCGATATTATCGCTGAGCCGTTTCGTAACTATGAGCGTCTGACAGCTACCGAGGAGAAAAGACAAGTAAGAGAATTACTTGAAAAGGTTGGTCTGAGTCCGGAATCAATCTACAAGTATCCACATGAATTCTCAGGAGGACAGCGTCAACGGATCGGTATTGCACGGGCCATTGCATTGAAGCCGAAGCTGATTATCGCGGATGAACCTGTATCTGCGTTGGATGTATCGGTACAGGCTCAGGTACTCAACTTCATGCAGGAAATTCAAAAAGAGTTGAATCTGACTTACCTGTTCATTAGTCACGATCTAGGCATTATCCGCCATATGTGTGATGAGATTGGAATTATGTATAAAGGTCGATATGTAGAACAGGGCACAACGGATGATATTTTTGAGAATCCGCAGCACATCTATACCAAACGTCTTATTGCAGCCATTCCGGATATGGACCCAACCAAACGAGAGGAAATGGTAGCCTTCCGTCAACAGGTCAAATCCGAGTATGAACATTCATACCGAAATTTCTTTGATGAGGAAGGGCTTGCATACTCGCTCCAATCCATTTCCGATACTCACCGAGTAGCTCTACCTCAGAAAGGTTGAAGGCCATATGTGGAAAATAATAGTACGAAGAATCATGATTATGATCCCTCAAATCTTTTTATTAAGTCTTTTGGTATTTTTGATGGCCAAAGCGATGCCAGGAGATGCTCTAACCGGCTTGCTCGATCCAAGCATTGATCCTAAAGCTTTAGATGAACAGAGGGAGCGACTTGGACTTAACAATCCATGGTATGTACAGTATTGGGACTGGATTAGAAATGCCGCGCAAGGCGACTTTGGACAATCTTTCCGATTCAAGATGCCAGTTTCTGATCTGATAGGTCAAAGAATTGCAAATACATTTTGGCTGGCATTTGCGACACTTGTATTCACATATTTAATCGCGATTCCACTTGGTATTATCAGTGGTCGTTACAATGATACATGGTCTGACCGTTTAATTACGGGTTACACCTATCTAGGTTTCGCAGCACCGTTGTTCATTTTTGCACTGGTTATGTTATGGATCTTTGGATTCCACTTTGGCTTATTCCCGACGGGGGGTAGCGTGGCACCTGGACTTACACCAGGAACATTCAGTTACATTGCAAGCAAATTCTATCATCTGTTATTACCGGCATTATCCATGGCACTGATTACTACGGTATCAACCGTTCAATACTTACGTAGCGAAATTATCGATATCAAGCATAAAGAATTCGTTCTTACTGCGCGAGCCAAGGGTGCTTCGGAATCACGAGTTTACAACAGGCATATTTTAAGGAACTCTCTATTGCCGATTGCCGCTTTCTTCGGTTATGAGATTACAGGACTTATCGGAGGTACTATTTTCATTGAGAGTATATTCAGTTACCCAGGCATGGGACAGCTGTTCCTTAACTCAATCTCTCTTCGTGATTTCAGTGTTGTAACCGCACTTGTCCTGCTATTTGGTATAGCTACAATCCTGGGGTCGCTGTTATCTGACATTATTCTGGGATTAGTAGATCCGCGTATACGGATCAAGTAAGAACTTGAAGATTTCGGGGTGAATAAGATGAGCAAGGCCAATGATGTCGTTGTAACTTCACAGAAGATTGATAAAAGCCCCTCCAGCTTGAGTATCTTATGGAGAGAGCTTGTCCGAGATAAGGTGGCACTAATCTCGCTCATATTTTTGGGACTGGTTTTATTAATAGTCTATGGAACTGCTCTGATCCTGGATCAGGATGAAATTGTTAAAGTGGATCTATTCGCTTTATATGAGCCGCCTTCTGCACAATACTGGTTAGGAACAGATTACGGAGGTCGTGATGTATTTGGACAACTAATCATCGGAACTCGGAACTCGTTATCCATTGCCATTCTAGTTACGGTAATGACAGGTTTCCTGGGGATCGTAATTGGTATATTGTCTGGTTATTTCGGAGGACTGATTGACAATGTATTCATGCGCATCGTGGATTTTTTCATGATTCTTCCGTTCATGATGATTGTTATCGCGTTTGTTACAGCAGTACCCAAATATAATATTGTTTCGTTCTCGCTAATCATGACTGCCTTCCTGTGGATGGGAATTGCTAGATTAATTCGGTCTAAGGCACTGCAGGAGAGAGAACTTGAATATGTAAAAGCTTCAAAAACATTGGGATCATCCCATCTTAAGATCATTTTCTCACAGGTTCTTCCGAATCTGAGCTCCATTATCATCGTAACGATGACATTGAATCTCGCTGCCAACATTGGCCTCGAATCCGGGCTGTCTTTTCTCGGGTTTGGTTTTCCCGAAAGTACGCCTAGTCTTGGAACACTCGTAAGTTACGCACGTAATCCGCAAACCCTGGAATCCAGATGGTGGATATGGCTACCCGCATCGGTGCTGATCCTGGTATTGATGTTGAGTATAAATAATGTCGGTCAAGCCCTAAAGCGTGCGACTGATGCAAGACAAAGAAGAGGTTAAAAAAAGGGAGGAAAGGTTCATGAAAAAGGGATTATTTTCACGGGGACTATTTTTCACGATGATGCTGGTCTTTGTATTGGTGCTCGCAGCGTGCTCTGAGAAAGAAGCAGCTACTCCAGCTCCTGCTACCAACACAGAAGAAGGAAAAACAGAGGAAAAACCTGCTAATGAAGAGGGCGTTTACTCCATTGAAGACTTCAACAATGTTAAAACGAATGAAGGTACTGCGATCGAGGGTGGATCCATTACATTCGGACTTGTATCGGATACTGCTTTTGAAGGTACACTGAACTTTAACTTCTATTCCGGTAACCCGGATGCACAGGTATTACAATGGTTCGATGAGCCATTACTTACATGGGACAAAGACTATGTGTACACCAATGATGGTGCTGCAACATATGAGACTTCCGAAGATGGCAAAACTTTCACACTGACCATTCGTGACAATGTAAACTGGCATGATGGCAAACCGGTAACGGCTGAAGATCTGCAGTTTGCTTATGAAGTGATTGGTAGTAAGGGTTATGACGGCCCTCGTTATGACTCCAACTTTACTAGTGTAGTAGGTATGGATGAATATCATGCTGGAACAGCAAAAACAATCTCTGGTATTAAAGTGCTGAGCGACAAACAAATCAGCATTACGTATAAAGAATCCACACCGTCCTTGCTGACAGGTGGCGTATGGACATATCCATTGGCTAAACATATCTTCGGAGATATGGATGTAGCGAAAATGTCTTCTTCCAAAGAAGTACGTGAAAAACCAATTGGTTTTGGTCCATTTAAAGTGGATGTAATCACTCCAGGTGAGTCCGTAACTTTTGTTAAAAACGACGACTACTGGCGTGGGGCTCCAAAATTGGATAGTGTGACTCTGAAAGTTATCAACCCGACAACGGTTGTTCAAGAACTGAAATCTGGCGGGGTAGACCTTGTGGATGCATTCCCGACAGATCAATACAAAGACAATGCAAACCTGTCTAACGTAGAATTCCTGGGCGCAATCGATCGTGCTTATACGTACATCGGTTTCAAACTGGGTACGTGGGATGAAGAGAACGGAAAAGTTGTAAGTAATGCCGAAGCAAAAATGGGTGACAAAAATCTGCGTAAAGCAATGTGGATGGCTGTAGATAATGACCAAGTAGGTAAACGTTTCTACAACGGCCTGCGCTGGAATGCAACAACTCTGATTCCACCATCTCACCCAGAATTCCATGATTCCAGTAATCCGGGTGTAGCATATGATCCAGAAGCAGCGAAAGCATTACTTGAAGAAGCTGGTTACAAACTGGATGGTGAATTCCGTACCAATCCGGATGGAACACCACTCGAAATCAACTTTGTGTCCATGACTGGTGGCGACACTGCTGAACCATTGGCACGTTACTACGTTCAATCTTGGGCAGCTATTGGTCTGAAAGTTAACCTGGAAATGGTTGAGTTCAACAGCTTCTATGACCGTGTAGGTAACACAGGTAAAGATGATCCGAACATTGATGTATATCAAGCGGCATGGGGCGTTGGTATTGACGTAGATCCATCCGGTCTGTATGGCCGTGATGCACTGTATAACTTCTCCAGATTCTCTAGCGAAGAGAATGACAAATTGCTGGCACAGGGTATCTCTGCTGAAGCATTTGATGTAGACAAGCGTAAAGAGATCTACAATCAATGGCAGCAATACATGGTAGACGAAGTTCCTGTATTCCCTACACTGTATCGTGCAGTTGTAGCACCGGTTAACAAACGTGTAATGAACTATGCGATTGGTGATGGAACAGGCGTTTATCTGAGTGACCTGCAAGTTAACGCAGACAAAGCAGTTGTAGCTGAGTAATACAATTCAGTAATTAGCAGCTGTAAGGATTGGGGTCCTTTCAGAACTCGGTTGCTAAATTTTAATGAAAAAATTCTCCCGGGAGAATGAACAAAAGTGTCTTTAAAAACATGGATTCTGTACACTCTGGCATGGGTGTATGGGGTTCATGTTTTTTTTGTAACCAAAAAATAAAAAAAATTTAACTTTTTTTCAAAAAAGTGCAGACAAAATACCCTTTCACTTCGTCTATATAGGTAAGAGGTGATTATCTTATGAAAAAATGGTGGAAACGGGCAGGTATGCTACTGTCTCTGCTGCTCATTATATATTTGGGTGTGAAACCGGACATGCTGGTAGGCAAACCGGGAATTAAAGCTGAATCTGCTGTCTTAATGGATATGAATTCTGAACAGGTCTTAATGGACTTTAACGGCTCTGAGGAGATTGCTCCGGCAGGCGTGAGTAAGTTGATGACAGAACTGCTTGTGATGGAGGCCGTGATCAATGGTGATATAAGCTGGGACGATCTTGTGAATGTGAGTCTGTATGCCAGTTCGGTGGGGGGCAGTCAACTGACCTTGAAACAGGGTGAGCAATTAACAGTAAAGGATTTATTCCAGATTGTAGCTGTCTATTCAGCGAATGATGCAGCGGTTGCTTTGGCTGAACATATCAGTGGTACAGAGCATAAGTTTGTGCAGCAGATGAACCAAAAAGCAACTCAGATTGGGCTGTCTGAGGATACACAATTCACGAATTCAACAGGCCTGAGTGAAAAGCTGCTTGGTCCTAATCGTCCGATGGAAATACAAGGGCAGACCTTAATGACGGCTATAGATGCGTGTAAGCTTGCGCGATATCTGCTGAATAACCATCCCGAGATCTTAAGAGTCTCCAGTCAAATGCAAGTATCGATGCATCAAAAAGGAATGTATATGAGTAACACGAACTGGATGTTGTCCTCCATTGGTGGGCCGTATGCTTACGATGGGAATGACGGATTGAAGACCGGGTATGATGAAGATTCCGGATATCATTTTGTTGGGACAGCTGAACGTGATGGCAAAAGACTGATTTCCGTTGTATTTGGAACAGATACTCGTGAAGGGCGTTTTGTGGAGACACGGAAGTTGTTCAACTATGGATTTTCGGGATCGAAATAACTTGTGAACAAGGACATTGTATAGGAGCTCTTCTCGCTGTTATCTCGTGGTTAATCATGGTAAAATGACTTACGTATAATACCATATTATTCTGTAATTCACTTTAAAGGGGGAAATCGTTTGAACGCGATCAGCAAAAAGGTATACGCTCTCACGCTTACCATGGCCATGTCCGTTGCACTGATTCAACCAGCTGTACAAGCGGCAGAAGCCGTAAAACCTACAGCGGCAGTCTCGGAGGCCATTGCTTCCAAGGCGACACGAACACTACAGCAACTGGGATACATAGATGAAATCACAGAGGTAACAACTCCGATCACTCGTGCCGAAGCGGCAATCATTCTGCAACGTGTACTTAAACTGGATGCGCCTGCATCACTTACAGGTTTTGCAGATGTTACGCCGGAGAATGAAGCTGCGCCTGCCATCTACGCTCTGAAGCAAGGTGGGCTCATTCAAGGGAAGGCAAAAGGCTATGCCCCGGATGCGCCACTTACACGTGCACAAATGGCATCGTTGTTTACGCGTGCATTCGAACTGAAGGATAATGGAATCCAGGTAGTATACAGCGATGCCGATCAGATTCCAGCTGTACATGCGAATGACGCTGCACGGGTTAAGCAGCATTTTATTATCGAAGGTAGCGCATTTAATGCCAAACAATCGGTGACTCATGGCGAATTCGCAGATGCCCTGTATCTCGCGCTTGGACTTGATGTGAAGTCAGAGGGTCTCACACCTCTGGAGGACTTCTTCAAACAGCCTGCTCAGGCAGGGTTCCAGATGTCGCCTGACGGTAAACATCTCGCTTACCTGGAGCCATGGAACAACCGCATGAATATCGTAGTTACCGCAAACGGCCAGGATAAGCCTGTACGCATTACGAGTGAAACAGAACGTAATATCGCAGGATTTGCATGGGCAACCAATGACAAGCTGCTCTACGTGCAAGATAAGGCAGGCGACGAGAATTATCATTTATATATTACGGATATCGATGGTAAAAACAGCAAGGATCTGACGCCGTATCCTAATACAAGAGCCATCCTGGTAGATCCGCTTGAGAATATTCCGGATGAGATTCTGGTAGGTCTGAACAAACGTGATCCACGCATCTTCGATGTATACCGTATTAACATCAAGACAGGAGAGGCTGTGCTTGCGGCAGAGAATCCGGGCAATATTACAGGCTGGTTAACGGATCACGAAGGCAAAATTCGTGTTGCCGTATCCAGTGATGGTAATGTGTCTTCGTTACTGTATCGTGAATCAGAGGATAAAGAATTTGAGCCGCTACTGACAACGAAGCTGGGAGAGACTTTTGCTCCAGTCATGTTCACGTACGACAATAAAAATATCTATGCCGTATCTAACTTGGAGCGAGACAAAACGGCAATTGTAGAGTACAGTCCAAGCAGCAAGAAGGTAACCAAAACCATCTATGAAAATAAAGATGTGGATGTAAGCAGCTTCATCCCTTCCAAAGAAAAAGGAACTATTCTTGCTGCTGTGTATGAAACAGATAAAGTGAACTATGAATTCTTTGATCAAGAGTTCAAAACGTTAATGCAGGATATCAAAGCGAAAGTGCCAGGCAAGGAAGTTAGTCTAACCAGCATAAGTGAGGAAGGCCAGGTACTTTTTGTAGCCTATAACGACAAAACAATGGGCACATATTATTTCTACGATTCCAAAACAGCCAAACTCGATAAATTGGCTGATGCCGCACCTTGGATTGATGAGAGCCAAATGTCGGACATGAAGCCCATTACGTATAAGTCACGTGACGGTCTAACCCTTCATGGTTATCTTACACTGCCTCAAGGAGCAGAGGCTTCTAACTTGCCACTGGTGGTTGTTCCACATGGTGGTCCTTGGGCTCGTGATTCATGGGGCTTCAATCCTGAGATTCAATTTCTGGCAAGTCGTGGCTATGCCGTTCTACAGGTGAACTTCCGTGGCTCCACGGGGTACGGTAAGGAATTCCTGGATGCTGGTAATAAAGAGTGGGGTAAAGCCATGCAGAACGACCTCACAGACGGCGTGAATTGGCTAGTTGCAGAGGGAACGGTTGATGCGAAGCGCGTAGCGATCTATGGTGGATCCTACGGAGGTTATGCGGCTCTTGCAGGACTGGCATTCACACCAGATGTTTACGCTGCAGGAATTAGCTATGTTGGACCTTCCAACATCTTTACCCTTCTGGATTCACTGCCACCTTACTGGGAATCAGAGCGCAGTATGTTCTATGAACGTGTGGGAGATCCAGAGAAGGACAAGGAACTGTTGACAGCTATTTCACCACTCTTCCACATCGATCAGATGAAGGCTCCATTATTCGTGGTTCAGGGCGCTAATGATCCACGTGTCAAACAAGCCGAGTCGGACCAGATCGTTGAAGCATTACGTAAGCGTGGAGTTGATGTACCGTATATGTTAAAGACAAACGAAGGTCATGGCTTCGCGAACGTAGAGAATCAGCTTGATCTGTACCGTGCGATTGAGAAATTCCTGAATCGTCATCTGATGCAGCCATAGTACGTTAGACATTGAGGACTGTCCCACAGGTTCGACCGAACCTGTGGGCAGCTTTATTTTATCGGAGCAGAGGTAAAATGAACCATATAACCATATTATTAAATTGACATATGGATTTCTTTTGCTTTAAAATGACCAGTGAGTCATTATTATTCAATTCGGTTTAATATATATGTGCCAAACCAACTGTACGATACTGAATTTAAGATCTGATCGGGAGGTAACATGTGATGCAAAAACAAATGAAATGGCCGCTAATCCTGTTTGCCATAGGGGTATTTATGGCTGCGCTGGATAATGGGATCATCACCTCTTCACTGACCACCTTAAATGCATCGTTTGGTGTGTCGCCAACATGGGGGGCGTGGACAATTACGCTCTACACGCTTGGACTTGCAGTGAGTGTTCCTATTGCGGGCAAGCTGTCGGACCGTTATGGTCGCAAGAAACTATTTTTGATTGAAGTGGCGTTGTTTGGGATCGGGTCCTTGCTCGTCGCGCTAAGCACATCGTTTACCTTCTTCCTGATCGCTCGTGTCATTCAAGCTTTGGGCGGCGGGGGGATCTTTATCATTGCCAGCTCATACGTATTAAGCAAGTTCCCAGTGGAGCGTCAAGGTACTGCTTTGGGTCTGCTTGGAGGTATGAATGGTGTTGCCGCCATTTTGGGGCCCAATGTTGGTGCTTTCATACTGGACATTACGGGCAACTGGCATTGGTTGTTCCTGATCAACGTGCCTATCGCCATTTTGCTATTCATTGCGGGTATTCGATTTATTCATGAAGAGCAGGAACTGAACCGTGCAGCAGTGGACTGGAGCGGTATCGCTGTCCTAACACTAGGTGTACTCAGTTTAATGTATAGCTTCAGTAATCTGGACGGTGTGAACATGCTTCAAAGTCTGGGGTCACCGATGTTCTACGGTTTCTTCTTGGCAGGTGTGATCATTCTGGTGCTCTTTTACTTCATGGAAAAAAGACTCGAAGGATCTGAACGTGAACCTGTTGTATCGACACAGCTTCTGGGCATCGCGTCCTTTCGCTGGACGCTGCTGATTGCCTTTTTCTCAGGAGCCATTCTGGCCTCAGTGATCTTTATTCCCGGATTTGTTGAGCAATATCTTGGCGTATCCAATACAGCCTCCGGGTACTGGTTTACTCCGCTCGCGCTGGCATCCGGCATTGGGGCAGGCGGAGGTGGATACCTCGTTGACCGCAAAGGGCCAATCTGGACGTTATCGGTTGCGGGTGTGTTATCCGCTATTGGATTCCTACTTTTCCCGCTATGGGTAGAGCATATCTGGCAATTTGTCATCGCGAGTACGCTCGTAGGTATCGGCTTCGGCATGATGCTTGGTGCGCCAGTTAACGTACTTGTCACGGAACAGGCGGGAGAGAGCAACAAAGGTATCGCGGTAGCAACCAGTTCGTTATTCCGCCAGATGGCTATGGCTATTGCGCCTACGATTTTTGCCGGATTCCTGGCACGTTCTTTCATTAATTTGGGGTCCAACATTCAGGCAGGGTTTGCTGATAAAGGAATTCAGGTGCCGCCTGAGATGCTTGAGCAATATGCCTCGGGTGGATCATCCGGGAGTGATGTGTCCAGTCTGACAGCGGGCCTGTCCCAAATTCCTGATGAAGGTATCCGTGATGTCTTGCTTCAGGCAGTGCATCAAACGACAGGTCAGGGTTACAATGGCCTCTTCTGGTCTGCGGTCGTATTCAGTGTGCTTACGCTGGTAGCTGCGCTGATAACGGGACGTTTGCGTCAAAAAGAGAAGAGTCAGCATGTGGAAAGTATATCCACAAACTGATTCAATAGTGTGTCGAAATGAAGAGAACAGTGTACCTTTTGTAACTAAAAAAGGAGTCGCTGTTCTTTTCAATTTAACCGGATTGTAACTTTTCATCTCCTCGCAATGATTACAATAGAACGAGCGTAAGCGGTGTCTTGATTCCAGATAGAGAAAACTTCAGAGAACACCGAGTCACAAGGCATGCCAGACGTTTAATTGGTATTATGGATTATCATTTTGATAGTGAAGAAGGAATCAATGGATGAAAAGCAGAACTAAAGATAAGAAGAAGAAAAGAAGAAAAGGCCTATATATAACGCTCGTTTCGCTTGTTGTTTTGTTAATCGGAGGTTATCTGTTCCGTCAACAGCTGGCTGTAGCTGCATTTGATCTGTTTCTCGCCGGTTCGGTAGAAGATCAGCTATCCCGATCTTATGTACCGCAGGAAGGTAACAATACGCCTGATCCAACGGTATATCGCAAGGAACCATTCTCGGTGTTACTGTTGGGTTCGGACAAACGCGCCTATGAGAAGACGCGTGGACGTTCAGATACAGTGATCTACGCTGTAGTTCGTCCAAAAGAGTCCCGTGTACTATTGGTGTCCATTCCACGTGACACGTATGTGCAGATTGTGGGACGGGATGCGAACAAGGACGGCGAAGATGATTATGATAAGCTGGCGCATGCCTATGCGTTCGGTGGGGAGAATATGTCCATCAATACGGTGGAGAAATTCCTTAATGCCGATGTAGGTTACTATGCAACGATCAACTTCGACGGGATCAAAAAAGTCGTTGATGCGCTTGGTGGTGTAAAACTGCCGATTGATGAGGACATTGTGAACAAGGACCCGAATCATGTGCAATTCACAATTGAAGGTGGCAAGCCGATCTATGACGGGCAGGAAGCACTGTATTATGTAAGATACCGTGAGGATAGCGATTTTAATCGTACCAAGCGGCAGCAGATTTTCTTGAACGCGATGGCGAATGAGATGTTGAATTTGAATCAAATCGCCAAAATTCCGGAATTGATTCAGATCATGGGAGATAGCTTCCAGACGGATATGCGAGCTTCTTTCATTATTGATCTGGCTAAACAGGTGCTTACTCAGGAGAAACCACAGATCTCAAGCTTTACGATTCTGGGTGAGGGGATGCGTAAAGACGGTATCTATTATGGCCGTGCTGACGAGAAAGATGTCCAATATGCCAAAGAGCTGATTAACAACTGGATGGATCAATCGACCCCAGCCGGTGAAGTAATGATCCCTGACCGGCAAATGATTGAATAATCAATTCCATACCGATGGTTTGTTGTAGACCACAATCAGCAGTACGTTTATTCGCGGGCTGCTGTTTTTTTTCTTTGTAGTGAGATCCATGATCCTTTTGGAACATCCTGCGTTCTGATCCGTATAATATAAGTTGAGCGAGATAAGTTGAACGAAGAAATTCACAAGGAGGATACGTAAGGGTATGAACATCGCATTTTTTTTGCTGCCCAAACAAGAGGTTACATGCGTGACGTCGGATTCTACGCTGCGGCAAACGTTGGAACGGATGGAGTATCATCGGTTTACGGCGGTGCCCATTTTGAATAAGGAAGGCAAATATATTGGTACGGTTACCGAAGGCGACTTATTGTGGTATATGAAGAATGCCGAGGGAAAGATTTCATTTGAAAACGCTTCAAAGTTCTTGCTCAAAGACGTTCCGCTTCGCCTGGATATTAAGCCCGTGTCTATTGACGCCAATATGGAAGACCTGATTAATCTGGCAAAAGTTCAGAACTTTGTTCCTGTGGTGGATGATATGGAGCGGTTCATTGGTATTGTCAGACGGAGTCAAATTATTGAGTACTGCGAAGGCATTGTAGCCAAAGAATCGATTAAGGCCAAGTAAGCCGTAACGAATATAAACATTATTGTGACAGCAGGGATAATCACAGCCGTCCGGTATCATGTTAAACTTAAGAAGTCCTGAACCAAGGACGCATTCGAAGTTTGTTTACAAGTATATATGTCGATTGGATGTACGGAGGACTCCGCATAAGTACCTGACATCAGTTTCGGAGAACTTCTCCGCTTTTTGGGGTAATTTTGCGGGCCCTCTTTTTATGCTATAATCGAGAATAAAGCTTTTTCGGGGGAGAGTGACTTTCGCCAAATGCCTAAAGAACTGGATGTAGCCAAACGCGCTAAAGTGATTGAATGGCTTAAAACCGAAGTACTTGATCAAGTATCCCGATTATTCAAGGCGTTATGGGAAGGCAGTACAACTCGAATCGGAGACAGTCTTGCCAGTTTGATTATGAGTAGTTACATATTGGGCCGCAGGCTCGGTATTCCTTTCAAGGATCTGGATGCACTGCTTGTTGAGAAGTTGAAAAAGCATAAACAGGAAGGTCACCAGCTTGAAGACTGGTACCAGGATATTTCCGCGCTAGAAGATCATATGCGTAAGAGGTGAATTTGTTGAAATTTAGCTTTAAATCAGCTGTTTGGAGTGCAGTCTATCTGCTCCTACTACTTTCGCTGTTAACTCCTTTATCGGTACTTGCCATATTTTTTATGATGATTCCGGGAGTTATTTTGTATGCTTCATTATCTTTAAAATCATTTATATGGCATCTCGTGCCAGTGGCCGTTATTTTGGTGATATTCCATCCGATCTATCTGCTGCTATTGCTTATCTTTACCCTGCCTGCGCTCGTTATGGGTCACGCGTATAAAACACGTAAATCGGCCCTGTTCACGCTTATGGCGGGAAGTGTCACGATGCTAGCAGAATACTTATTGTTGCTCTTGGTCGGCAGTGTCATTTTCCAATTCGACCTGTCCAGCTATATTGAAGATGTGGTCAGACTGACCATTGAACCGTTAACGAATACATCCAATCAGATGATTAACGGGTTTGCATGGACGCCTGAGATGACCGAGGATGTTGCCAAACAAACGCAGCTTATGATTCCTTTTGCCCTCGTTGTTACATCGATGGTAATGGCCTTCATCACACACGTTATTGCTCGTCCGATCCTGAACGTAATGGGTGTGATGGTATCGAAGCTTCCACCAGCGAGAGAGTGGCGTATGCCGCGTGCGCTGATCTGGTATTATTTCCTCGCCTTGTTGATCGAAGTCATCTCTAGACAAAGTGATGGAACGTACTGGACTATGATTGCCATGAATCTGTCGCCATTGATCAATCTGGGCTTCATGATTCAAGCGATCGGCTTCTTCTTCTTTCTCTCACATACAAAGAAATGGAATCCGGTTATACCGTATTTTCTTGCAGTTGCGGTCTTCTTCATTGGTCCGCTTCGGATTATCGGAATTATCGATCTGGCGTTCCCGCTTCGTGAGGCAATATCGAAATCAAAACGATAGGGTGATGAGTCATGCCTAAATTTCTGAAGAAACGCTGGCACGGCTACTATACCGTATGGGCGTTCATACTGCTGCTGTTGCTCGTGATGTTCGTTACCATCTATAACTGGACGCTTGGTTTGATTAGTCTGATACTGGCTTCGGCGCTGGGAATCGTCATGATTAAGGCGGAGCTCGCGTTCCGCCGTGAGCTTAACGACTACATTAATGGCCTATCTATTCGGATCAAACGGATGGAAGGGGAAGCGGTCAGCATGCTTCCATTCGGAATTGTGCTGTACAGCGAAGATCGTACGGTAGAGTGGCATAACCGCTTTGTCGCGGAGATGTTCCAGGAGAAGACAATGGTGGGTAATCCGCTACTTAATTTGTTTCCCAAACTTCCTCAGCCTAAAGAGAAGAAGGATGGGACCAAGGAACATTCATCCAAGGAGTTTCATGACGAATTCCAGTTGGATGATCGGCATTATGGAGTTATTCATAACCCGCAGGAGCGGTATGTATATGTATACGAGATTACGGAGCTAGCCATTCTTCGTGATAAATATGAAAATGAGCGCCTTGCATTGGGTATTCTTGTTCTGGATAATCTGGACGAGGCTGCCCAGGGCATGGACGACCAGCAGCGTACAGCGCTAATTGCCCGAGTGACCAGTGAGATTACGTCATGGGCCAAGCGGTACGAAGTGTACCTGCGTCGTCTATCTTCTGATCGGTATCTGTTGATGCTGAACCATAAGTCTTTGCAGGAACTGGAGCAGAGCCGATTTGTCATTTTAGATGAAGTTCGGGAGATGACTGCTGACCTCAAAGTGCCAATGACACTCAGTGTAGGACTGGCATTTGGATCGGATAGCATCAGTGAGATGGGAGAACTGGCACAGTCCAGTCTGGACATGGCACTCGGACGTGGTGGCGATCAGGCTGCTGTGAAGTCCGGGCAACGCCTGTCTTTCTATGGCGGCAAGTCCAATGCAGTGGAGAAACGCACACGGGTCAGAGCCCGCGTTATTGCTCATGCGCTGCGTGATTTGATGCAGGAGAGTGATCGGGTACTTATCATGGGCCACAAAATTCCGGATATGGATGCGATCGGCGCATCCATCGGAGTGTGGAAAGCGGCCAGTCTGTACAATGTGGAAGCCCGGATTGTTTTGGATGGAATTAATCCATCGATTGAACGCATGATGGAGCAGGTGAACAAGGACGAGAAGTTGTCCAAAGCATTCGTATCACCAGAACAGGCAACTCAGATGATGACCGAGCACACGTTGTTGGTTGTGGTGGATACGCATAAGGCCTCCATGACCATGGAGCCGAAATTGGTACAGTCTGCAACCCGTGTCGTGGTTGTGGACCATCATCGCCGAGGTGAAGAGTTCATCAATGACGCGGTGTTGATCTATCTGGAGCCTTATGCGTCCTCTGCTGCGGAACTGGTAACTGAACTTTTGCAATACATTCATGACAAGGTACAATTCACTCCGCTGGAAGCTACGGCTCTACTTGCCGGGATTACCGTGGATACGAAGCATTTTGCACTCCACACCGGGTCCAGAACGTTTGAAGCGGCAGGCTTCCTGCGTCGCAGTGGTGCAGACACCATTATGATCCAACGGTTGATGAAAGAGGATCTGTCAGAATATATTGCTAAGGCAGAAATCATAAAGCATGCTAAAATGGTATACGGGAACATTGCGCTGGCGGTCACGGACCCTGGCAGCAAGATTCCACAGATGATGATCGCCCAGGTGGCGGACACATTGCTGAATATGACTGACGTGGTCGCTTCATTTGTGATTAGTGAGCGTCCGGATGGACTGATTGGCATCAGCGCGAGATCGCTGGGGCGCATGAATGTTCAGGTTGTCATGGAACGACTGGGCGGTGGCGGACATTTAACCAATGCTGCCGTGCAGCTTGAAGGAACGCTTGGAGAGGCAGAAAAACGGCTGACGAACGTACTGGCTGAAATCGAAAAGGAAGAGGGGCTGTTCGAATGAAAGTCATTTTTATAAAAGATATGAAGGGTCAAGGCAAGAAAGGGCAAGTGAAAGAAGTATCTGAGGGCTACGCACAGAACTTCCTACTGCCACGGGGAATCGCACGTCCAGCAACAGATGGCAACATGAAGACTTTGGACAACCAGAAGGCTGCTGAAGAAAGAATCAAACAAGAAGAGAAAGCAGAAGCGGAAGCACTCGCGAAGAAGCTGGAAGCAGAAGTGACTGAACTGAAAGCCAAGTCCGGTGAAGGTGGTCGTCTGTTCGGTGCCATTACCAGCAAACAGATCGCAGAAGCTTTGTCTAAAAAGGGTTTGAAAGTAGACAAACGCAAAATTGAGCTGGACGAGCCTATTCGTACACTCGGCGTAACACAAGTAACTGTCAAGGTTCACCCTGAAGTGAAGGCAACCTTGAAGGTACAGGTAACGGAAGAGTAAGATGGGCGGCGAAATGTTATTCGACCGGATTCCCCCGCAGAACCTGGAAGCCGAACAGGCCGTGCTGGGTGCAATCCTGTTGCAGGGCGAAGCCCTGATTACAGCGATGGAACGGGTGCAAACCGAGGATTTCTATGATAAGCCCCATCAATTAATCTTTGAAGCGATGATCCAGCTTGGTGAGGGAAATCAACCGATTGACCTCGTGACACTGACTTCGCTTCTGAAGGATAAAGGTGAACTGGAGGACATTGGCGGCGTTAGTTATTTGGCGAAGCTGGCTCATGGTGTACCTACAGCGGCGAACGTAGACTATTACGCTCAGATTATCGAAGAGAAATCGATGCTGCGTCGCCTGATTCGTACGGCAACACAGATCGTGAGCGAAGGATATACAGGCGGCGAAGATGTTGCAGCCATGCTCGGAGAAGCGGAGCGTCGCATTCTGGAGATCTCCAACCGTCGCTCCAGTAGTGGTTTTATAGCCATTCAGGACGTACTGATGGAAGTATTCGATCGTGTGGAGACCCTACATCAGAACAAGGGAACAACGACGGGCATTCCGTCCGGATTTATTGATCTGGACAAGATGACTGCCGGATTCCAGCGCAGTGACTTGATCATTGTAGCGGCCCGTCCTTCGGTAGGTAAGACGGCGTTCGCCCTGAATATCGCTCAGAACGTGGCCATTCGGGCTCAGGAGACGGTAGCCATCTTCAGTCTGGAGATGTCAGCCGCCCAGCTGGTGCAACGTATGATCTGTGCGGAAGCCAACCTGGATGCCAGCGTAATGCGTATGGGTGATTTCAAAGGTGATGAAGACTGGCAGAAGCTGACGATGGGCATTGCAGCTTTGTCGGAAGCCAACATCTTCATAGATGATACGCCAGGGATTACGGTAGCGGATATTCGTGCCAAATGCCGTCGTCTGAAGAAAGAGAAAGGCCTTGGCATGATCCTCATCGACTATCTTCAACTGATTAGTGGACGTGGTAAAGCAGGGGAGAACCGTCAACAAGAGGTATCCGAGATTTCACGTACACTGAAACAGATTGGCCGGGAACTGGAAGTTCCGGTTATTGCGTTGTCCCAGCTGAGCCGGGGTGTAGAGCAACGTCAGGATAAACGTCCGATGATGAGTGACTTGCGGGAATCGGGTTCGATCGAGCAAGATGCCGACATCGTAGCGTTTCTGTACCGGGATGACTACTACAACCAGGAGACCGAGAAGAAAAACATTATCGAGATTATTATCGCGAAACAGCGTAATGGTCCGGTAGGTACGGTGGAACTGGTCTTCCTGAAAAACTTTAATAAATTCGTCAATTACGAGAGGGCGCACAATGACGCCTTCGCGATGTAGCGGACAGATGCTGACGGCTTCGATCAGGAAGCAAAATCATCTGTCCCGAAGATCAACCATTAGCGTAACTGGACTTAAACATGTGATATAAATACCAGATATAGATTCGCATGGAAATGGGAATCCTTGAACCGGTGATAGCAGTCAAGCAAGCTTGGACTGTAGTCTCCGGTTTTTTGTGTCGAAATAGTGGGTAAATCCCGAACATTACGGTTGTACTATATCTAATTGTTCGCCATTTGATTTGACTTTGAAAAAGGGTACTGGTACACTAATACTGCTGCGTTAAAGCAGCGCAAACCTTCCCTTGAATGTAACGGAAGGAGATTTTTACTGTCCGTTAGCACGCTTCTCAGTCGGTTTATTGCGTAACATGCCTGCCGGGATAGAGGACGGACAGACCAATACAAAGGTGCGCAAGGCACCCACGGAGGAATGTTAACTATGTCAACGGTAGTTGTAGTGGGAACGCAATGGGGAGACGAAGGTAAAGGTAAGATCACGGATTATTTGGCGGAGAGCGCTGATGTGGTGGCTCGTTATCAAGGTGGTAACAATGCGGGTCATACAATTCTAATTGATAACAAAAAATATAAACTGACGATGATTCCTTCAGGGATTTTCTACACGGATAAAGCGTGTGTTATTGGTAACGGTATGGTTATCAACCCGAAGGCACTCATCGAAGAAATTAACTATATTCATGACAATGATTTCACAACGAAGAACCTGTCCATCAGTGAGCGCGCACATATCATCCTGCCATATCACATGGTATTGGATGCACTCGAAGAAGAGAGCAAAGGCCCGAACAAAATCGGTACGACTGGCAAAGGAATTGGCCCATGTTACATGGACAAATCAGCTCGTATTGGTATTCGGATGGTTGACCTGCTGGATGCTGAAGATTTTGAACTGAAACTGCGTCATCTGGTCAAAGAAAAGAACCGCGTCATCGAGCAAGTCTACGGCGGCCAGCCTGTTGATGTGGAAGAGATTCTGCAAGATTACCTCGGATATGCTGAAATTCTGCGTCCTTACGTACGTGATACATCCGTTGTTCTAAACGAATATATTGATGAGGACAAAAAAGTACTGTTTGAAGGCGCACAAGGCGTTATGTTGGATCTTGATCAAGGAACTTATCCATTTGTTACATCATCCAATCCGTCCGCAGGCGGCGTATGTATCGGTTCTGGCGTAGGCCCGGCTCGTATCCAGCAAGTCATTGGGGTAGCAAAAGCCTACACAACTCGTGTAGGAGATGGCCCATTCCCTACGGAATTGCACGATGCAATCGGCGACCAAATCCGTGAGACTGGACATGAGTACGGTACGGTAACTGGACGTCCACGTCGTGTGGGTTGGTTCGATAGTGTTGTTGTTCGCCACGCGCGTCGTGTCAGCGGAATCACAGGTCTGTCCCTTAACTCTCTGGACGTAATGACAGGTCTGGAAACGGTGAAAATCTGTACCGGATACAAATTCCGCGGCGAGGTCATCACACACTATCCGGCAAGCCTCAAAATGCTGGCAGAATGTGAAGCGGTATACGAAGAGATGCCAGGCTGGAGCGAAGATATCACTGGAGCTAAGAAACTTGAAGACCTGCCAGTGAACACACAGAATTATGTAAAACGTGTTTCCGAACTGACAGGCATTCCAATTGCCATCTTCTCCGTTGGTCGTAACCGTGAGCAAACGAATCAAGTTCTGCCAATCTACGAATAATCAAAGAAATAGATAGATTGTTTCTTGAATTATAAAATAGGATACTCTGCCGACTCAGGCAGTAAAGCCTCCAGTTGTTGCTTTTATAGCGATGACTGGAGGTTTTTTTGTATGTTTTTTGGATATAATCCCGAGATTTCCGTCAATACTGGTTAACAGTAGAGTCACAGACCCCAGCATGCGCATGCTAGACGGGTGGGATAATCGGAGGGAGAGAACGGAATGAAGTTGCTTGTGTGGTTTGTCAAAATCGTGCTAACGGTGTTGCTGGTCAGTTCACTGACACTGCTCACGACCGGATTAATTGTACAGTCATATGCGAAATCGCTACTCGCGAGTTTCAATATTCAGTGGGAAGGTCAGCCCATGGGGTTAACCGCCATGTTCCAGGGTGCATTGGGTGGTAAAACCAGTGAGGGGAACAAATCAGGAAATGGCACAACAGATCAGCCGACAGGAGCGGACGAAGAGCAGGTTCCGGAAGATGCTGTTTCAGTTATGGGAAACGGGTCGGAAGGCGGTGAATCTGGCGTAGATAAAGGCAACAGTGGGTCCCAGGGGGCCAGCTCAGGCGAGGGAGCAGGAGAAGGCTCAGGTACAGATTCGACCGCAGGTTCGAACTCAGGCGTGAATGCAGGCAATGGGACGGATAGCGGCACGGGTAATGAATCTGGAACAGCACAGGGGAGTGGCTCAGCTTCGGGGAACGGAACCGGAGCGACCAGCGGTAGTGCTCCTTCAGACAATGATGCCATTGTCGTATCGCCGGATGATATCACAGGAGCGAAGGATAGGCTGCCTGTAGAGGAGAAAGAAAGAATCTTCAGCCTGCTCATGAACAAGCTACCGCAGAAAGAAATGCAGCAGATCTCAGGCGCCATGGAAGGCGGCCTAACAGAACAGGAACTGCGCGAGATTGAACAGGTGATCTCGAAGTACCTGACCAGTGAAGAGTACGACAACCTAATGGAAGTTTTGCAGACAGAATAAGATAGGCAGGAAAAGCAGGCGTGCTCCTAGACGAGTATCGCCTGATTCAGCAGAAGCGCTTTGTCATTCTTGCAGTTAAAGAATAGAAATGTGAAAGTTCATTTATATTGAGTCATGAGATGAAATCGAGTTTAAGAGAAATCATGAATAGATAGTTTACGTAATCCCTTATCAGAGCTGATCTGATGGGGGATTTTATTTGTATTTTTATGAAAAAGAAAGCATATTTCACTGGGTCTTAGAACCTAGTCTTAAATTAAGAGTAAAAGTACATAGTACAGCGGATGTTGAGGCATAATGGGGGATGGACCAGCCTTGCTATCTTATGGATAATTCAGGAAAACCAAGCGGGGCGCGGCTTTGTGGTGTGATGTGTAGAGTTGAAATGAGTGTAAAACCTGTGTTAAAGTATACGGGTGTGATAAAAGGTTAAAATTTTGACACTTTTACGAGCGCAGCTAAAGTCCTGATTTTGCGGACACCCAAATATATTATTCAACTAGCATGGGACAGACACGATGGGTGATGTCTTGACAGAAATGCGAACTGAGAAGTGCTGAAAAGGAGAGAATCATGAAAGGTTTCAGAGGCATACGCCAACCGGGCAAAGACCGGGTACACGAACAATCCGGGGAACACCGGACGGCCGAAGACAAAAACAACATGAGCATGTCCACCTTCAGTGTGAATAGGAAGCGCGTTCTGGCCTCGCGCAAATGGATCATTACAGCAGCATGCGGTGTATTCATCGCGGCATCGATCGGATTCGCAGGCAAACAATATGTTACTGCAAATACCGTCCCGTACTATAAAGTCATGGTTAAAGGTAGCGAGATTGGTACCATTGCGGATGAAGCACAACTACAACAACTGTTTACAGACAAAACTGAGGAATATCAAAATAAATATCCGGATGCAGAGATGGTGCTGAACACGGATGGCATCACAACCGAAACGGTAAAAGCGTACAAACCTGAAGTGAACAGTGACGAAACGCTGGATAAACTGGGTGACATGCTGACAGCTTACGCCAAAGGTGTGGAGCTCAAGGTAGACGGTGAAGTCATTGGCATTGTGAAGGATCAGGCGACAGCTGATGCGATCCTGGAACAAGTGCAGAACAAGTACATATCGGCATCGGCAGTGCGCAGTTCACTTAAGACGAAGTCGGTATCGGCTAATTCCTCGAAGAAAGAAGAGGGACCGAGTACAACATTGAAGTCGGTAGGTATCAAGGAAGATGTAGCGACGGATGTGGTGAAGGCTGATCCAAACAAAATATGGGATGTGTCCGAGGCGGTTAAAGCATTAACCGTTGGTAAAGACGCGCCTGTAACTTATGTGGTTCGTGAAGGAGATACGATCTCTTCGATCGCTTCCAAGTATGAAATTACACAAAGTGAGATTCGCCAGCATAATCCGGGCATCAAGGAAACATCGCTTCAAATTGGAGACGAACTGACCTTGACCGTGCCTAAACCAGCAGTAACCGTTAAATCGGTCGAGCAGGTGGTTGAGCAGATTGAGATTAAACCGCAAGTGGAAGTACGCAAAAGTGCTGAGTTGAAAGCAGGCACAACCAAAGTCGTGCGTCCAGGTCAAAGTGGTCTGAAAAATATGCAGTATCGTATAACGAAAGAAAATGGCGAAGTGGTTCAGGAAGAGTGGCTTGGCCAGGAAGTGATTAAAGTCGCCGTAACCGAAGTGGTTCTTAGCGGAACAAAAGTCGTTGGTGAGGGCTCAGGTGAATTTGCTTGGCCGGTATCGAATGCAACGATGAGCAGCAGCTTTGGACAGCGTTGGGGTCGTCAACATAAAGGGGTCGATCTGGTAGGTAACCGGGATGTGAAATCATCCGACGAAGGCGTGGTTACTTTTGCAGGACAGAAGAGTGGCTATGGTAATGTCATCATTATTAACCATCGTAATGGATATGAAACATTGTATGGTCATCTGAACAGCATCGGTGTGAAGGTTGGACAAGTGGTTGAAAAAGGGGAGAGCATCGGCGTTATGGGTAACACCGGACGCTCGACTGGAACCCATCTACACTTCGAGATCCTGAAGAACGGCACAGCGGAGAATCCGATGACGTATTTGAACTAATATAAGCTAAATTGAGAGCAAGGTTGGCTATAATGCTGGCCTTGTTTTTTGCTGCTGTAAAATATTTTCAGATGAAAGACCTTCCAACCCTCGGATCGGGATGTGACGGTGCTTCAGGTATGTTAAACTAGAGAATATAAACAACGAGCTATATAAGTTGAACTAATTATTTTCACGATAACGGAGAGGACAGAAAAAACCTGAAAAAGCGAAGCGTTCGCCTTTATCCCCGGATTTTCCCTTGAGAAAAGGGAATCGAAAAAATCTGGGGGTAACAGCGATTGGAAGGTTGTTCTGTCATCGTAGTGTGAGTGTAAATATTCTTTAGTTCAACTTATATTAGAGAAACAACTCAAGCAGGCTTCGTACAAGCTAAACATAGAAGAGAGATATAGACGCTAACGCGGATTAAGCAGGATATAGGGGTGAACTTAGCCGATGCAGGGGAAGATTTTGGTGGTGGACGATGAACAGCCCATCGCGGACATTCTGAAGTTTAATTTGGAAAAAGAGGGGTACGAGGTCATCTGTGCATTCGATGGCATTCGTGCGGTTGAACTGGCACTATCCGAGAAACCGGATCTGATGCTGCTGGATCTGATGCTCCCGGGCAAGGACGGTATGGATGTATGTCGTGAGGTGCGCGCTCATCTGGAGATGCCGATCATCATGCTTACCGCCAAGGATGGCGAGATCGACAAGGTGCTCGGGCTCGAATTGGGTGCGGATGATTACGTGACGAAGCCATTCAGTACGCGTGAGCTGCTTGCACGGGTGAAGGCACAGATGCGCAGACGGCAAAAGCTTGCCATTACGGCAGAAGCGCACGAAGACGAAGAGAAGCAGGTCATGCGGCTGTTTGATCTTGCTTTTGATATGGATATGTATACGGCTTACAAAGGCGGAGAACCACTCGATCTGACCCACCGTGAATATGAACTTCTCTATTATATGGCGAAGCATTCCGGCAAGGTGATGACACGGGAACATCTGCTGCAAGCAGTATGGGGATATGAATATTTCGGCGATGTACGTACCGTGGATGTCACGATCCGTCGTCTGCGTGAGAAGATTGAGGAGAATCCGAGCAAACCGGAAACGATTCTGACTCGCCGCGGGCTCGGTTATCTCGTGCGCAGTGCCAAAAGCGTGGGGATATAATGGGCCGATTCGCGCGATTCTCGTTCTTCCGAACGATTCAGGCGAAATTGATTATTATCTATGTACTGCTGATTCTGATTGCGATGCAATTGATCGGGGTTTATTTTGTGAGCGCGATGAAGAACTCACTGACGAGCAATTTTACGGAAGATCTGCAGGCCCGTGCGGAGATGCTATCGGTTCTCGTGGGGGAGACGATGGCGGGTGGAGAAGCAGAGGCTGGCGAGGACAAAACGGAAAATCTGCGTGTGCTGGTGAACAATCTGTTCAACATTAACGGTGCCGAGATTCAGGTGTTGGATGCCAGCGGCAAGGTACTCACGACCTCGCTAAGTTCACATTCGGATTATGTCGGGCGCAAAAACACCCAGACCGTTGTCAGCCGTGCGCTACAAGGCATTCGGGACAATGAGGAATATATCGTGGACGAGGATAATGTTCGCAAAAAGGTCGTCGCCAAGCCGGTGCTGTCCGGCGGCAAGATCATTGGCGCGGTCTACATCGCGGCATCCATGAACGAGTTGTATTCCACGATGGAGGGAATCAACAAAATCTTTATCTCCGGCATTTTGATTGCCTTGGTGTTAACGGCGGTGCTTGGCGTGATCCTGTCTCATACGATCACGCAGCCGATTAAGGAAGTGACGCGGAGAGCGACAGCGGTCGCCGAAGGTAACTTTGATCAGCAGACACCTGTATTCGGCACGGATGAGATTGGTCAGCTCAGTCGGGCTTTTAACTATATGACCAGCAGGCTTCGAGATGCACTCTCGCAGAATGAAGAGGAGAAGGAGAAGTTGACCTCCATTCTGACCAATATGAGTGATGGTGTGGTAGCCACGGACGAGTACGGTAAAGTCATTCTGGTGAACCGCCGCGCCAGCAGCATTCTGGGCATGCGTCCTGCGGATATTGAAGGAAGGCATTTTGCCATATTACTCGGCATTGATCCGGAGGATGCAGAAGCTCTCGCTAGTGGTTTTACAGGTTCAACGCTGTTGCAGATTGCACCTGCGGGACAAGAAGAGCCTGTGGTCATTCGCATGACGTTTACACCGGTTCATCGTCGTGAGCTGGGTATCACGGGAACCATTGCCGTTCTTCAGGATGTTACCGAGCAGGAAGAGCTTGAGGCATCCCGTCGTGAATTCGTGGCCAATGTATCCCATGAGCTGCGGACACCTCTGACCACGATCAAGAGTTACGCGGAAGCGCTGGATGACGGTGCATTGGAAGATCCACAGCTTGCTGGTCGTTTCGTTGGTGTTATTCAGAACGAGACGGAGCGAATGATTAGGCTGGTTACCGATCTGCTGCATCTATCTCGGCTGGATTCCAAGGAAGCTTTACTGCGCAAGCAGCCAACCGACATTCTGGAAATGCTGGAGGAAGTGACGGATCGATTCTCGTTCCAGATGCATCAGAAGGATATTCAACCTGTGCTGTCTGTGGAGAATGATATTCCGGCTGTTCCGCTGGATCGTGACCAGATTGATCAGGTGCTGGATAATGTCGTATCCAATGCGCTGAAATATACATTGGAAGGTGGCACGATTACAATTGCCGCTAGACGCAGTGATGAGCATGCACTTGCCATCTCGGTATCGGATACCGGAATGGGTATTCCACAGCGCGATCTGGATCGTATTTTTGAGCGGTTTTATCGGGTGGACAAGGCTCGTTCCCGCAGTATGGGAGGCACAGGGCTGGGACTCTCCATTGCCCGGGAAATTGTGAAGGCGCATGATGGGAGCATCTCGCTGGAGTCTGAGGTGGACGTGGGCACGACAGTAACATTCACACTGCCGATGCGCGAGGAAGGGGGTGAGCACCGTGAAGGAACGGATTAAATCCCTGGTGCTCGCTACCCTTGTCGTAGCTAGTCTAGTGCAGAGTTATTTCCTGATCTACCGTTTGCCCGGAGGCGGGGATTCTATTGTGACGTCAGAGACGAATTATGTGAAGACGGAAAATATGGGTCAGGAACGTAATATTGAAGAATTAATCTTCCCCGATCAGATGATTATTCATCTGGGCGAGGATAAACATACGGTGTTTTACCCCGGCAATACGTTCTATCAGTTGATCTATTCACGGTTACAGGGGCGGGCGTTCGATGATTTTCAGCGCCGCAGTGTGCAATCGGTGAACTGGGATCAGATTCGCAAGGAGAACCCTGGATTTGAGCTATCCTTCAAGGAAGGTATTCCGGTAGCGTTGCTACAGCGGGTGATGAGGCTCGGGACGGATTCCTTATTCCAAGGGGAGACGATTAACCGAATCTCGATCTATACAGCCAAAAATGAGACGAAGGCCCATGCGCTGTTCTTCAGCGCCAAGGGAGACGTGGTATACGAAGCAACCCAGGCGGACTTAACGGTACAGGACGTGCAGCAGCATGTCGACTTCGGTACAAACTGGACGCCATATACGTTGATGGATGGCGGGTATTATATCCCGGCGGAAGCTCTGGAGACGATTGAGGCCGATGTGCCGACAGGGCAGTTCACTGTTGAGCAGATGCAACGCAGCCTGTTCTTTGATCCAAGCATGACCCGGAATATTCGGGAAAAAGACGGGTCGGAGATCTACACGGACAGTAAACGTAGCTTACAGGTAAAACAGGAACAACGCTGGATCAGCTACACCGATCCGGCGGCACCGCCTGCGGGGCAGATTGACCCCGCGAAGGATGCGCTGTCTGCGGTTGATTTTGTGAACCAGCATGGCGGCTGGAAAGGCCGGTCGCGCATGATGCTGGGGACCACGGACAACAAGACGCAGCTTGAATTCCAGCAGTATTACGGCAGCTATCCGATTATGGATTCCATGCAGTTCCGCTTTGGCACGATCAGTATGGAGATGCAGCAGGAGACGGTATCCAGCTATGAACGATCGCTGGAATACCTGAACGAAGGCGCAGAGGCGAAGAAATCGGTCAAACTACCTGGCGGAGACAAGCTGAAGGCTCTGATTAAAAAGGTGGCAGGTGAGAATCGCCAGGTTGTGGACGTCTACCCGGCTTATCGTCCTTCTTCGATTGAGGACGGACTGAAGCTGATCCCGGTATGGGTAATCCGATTCGGAAACGGGGAGGAAACCACCGTATCTTGATAGGTTGTAGTCATTAAACTGAAGAGTAGCTGTACTTTATCACTACGAGTGCAGAATAACCTTTCGATTGATAGATGTGAACTGCCCAAAAAGTGTTGATAGTTTAACTTTGGCAGAGGGCTAACGGCTAACGAATCTGACACGCCTTAAATGCCGAATTAGCCTTAAATGCAAAATCTAACGAACCTCAGCGACGTTATTCCTGCAGAAAACGAGTGAAAATCGATGGAATGCCTACAAATGCTAGAAATAACTTCTCTCAGATTCGTTAGATTATAAACTTGCGGAAAATGGAGCAAATAAGGCTTGTGGAGTTCGTTAGCGAGCAGGCTAACATGGATAGAGATCAATTTTCTAATAGTTATTGAAAGTATTTCAGCCAGTTAACTGAGGGAGGTGAAAGTTTTGGATTGGGGACGGGCGAAAAATGTGTTGATCTATGCCTTTCTGCTGCTCAATTTGGTGCTGGGATACCAGATCTGGATGGATGCGCGGGAGACGGCCGGAGCCAATCTGGACTTCACCTCACTGGCAGATAATACACAGCAGGCGATGGAAGAGAAGGGCATTCAGGTGCTGGCTCCGATTCCGAATGAAACGCCGAAGTTGCCGAAGTTGTCCTATGAGTTCATTGAAGAGGACAAGGCTGGCGTGGATATGGAACTGGAACAGCCTGTAGATAGCAAGTTGATCTTCTCGCAGAGTGAGCTGGAGGATGCATTACAGCGTGAGATTCCACAGATCGGGACATATCGACTGGATCAGCTGATGGCCGAGGATGGGGCTTTTGTGCTTCACCCACTGGTGGATGGCAAATGGCCGCTCTTTAATGTGAGTCTGGAGCTATTCTACAGCGACCAGAAAATAACGGGTTACCGTCAGACTCCGGTGCGGATTACGACCGCAGAGGAGAGCGATCAGCAGGTGCTTCCGGCGTCGAAGGCGCTGGGAACGCTGATCGAGAACTTTTTGCCAAATGATGCAATTGTCAAAGATATTCAGCTGGGCTATTACGGCCAGTTGTTCAATTCAGATATACAGGTAGCGATGCCGGCATGGCGGTTCGTGCTGGAAAGTGGCGAAGTGTTGTACGTGCAGGGCATCAGTGGGGATGTATTCAGTCCCAAGACAGACAAACCAGGGGAGTAATGCGTTATGGGGATATATTTTACCGTGTTATCCAGCGGTTCGACAGGGAATGCGACGGTCATACAACATGGGGGCACCTCTCTCATGATTGATGCGGGTCTTAGTGCGAAGCGATTGGACGCACTGTTTCAGGAAAGGGAGATTTCTGGGGCAGAACTGGACGGGATTCTGGTTACACATGAACATTCTGATCACATTAAAGGACTAGGCGCGATGTCTCGGAAATATAATTTACCAATCTATGCGAATTTGAATACGTGGGCAGCACTGGAGAAGTCGGTTGGGGCAATTCCAGAGGAAAACCGGAGGGTATTTGAGACGGGTGAACAGCATGATTTTGGGTCACTGCGCGTGGAATCCTTCGGGATCTCGCATGATGCGGCTGAGCCGGTAGGGTACACATTCGATGATGGTACGGAGAAGCTGTCCGTTGCAACGGATCTCGGGTACATGAGCGACAAGGTTCGCGATGCGATTTCCGATTCTGATGTGCTGGTGCTGGAGGCGAATCATGATGTCGAATTGCTGCGTATGGGACGTTATCCGTGGAACACCAAGCGCCGGATTTTGAGCGACATTGGGCATTTGTCGAACGAAGCGGCAGGGGCAGCACTTAGTGAACTGATGAACGGACGCATCAAGCGCACGTATCTGGCACATCTTAGCCGGGATCATAATATGATGGACTTGGCGAAAATGACCGTGCGCGACGCGATGGAGAGCCGTGGATGTTTTTATCGGGATCATGAGTTCAAACTCTGTGATACGTATTACGACCGTCCTACACCATGGGATAGGGTGGGTGAGCCATAAAGCTGTCCAGTTCGGCGGCTTTGCGCTCGACTTCCTCACGGGTCAGGATGCCTTTATCGATAAGCAGTTCAATGATGGTACTAAGTGCAAGGGTATTTCGATAATGTTCATCCTTGAGATCGGCCAGCTTGGCCGCCATATGAACTTCATCCATGGCTGTGAGTGTATGCGTGCGATCCATGTTATATCCTCCTCTATGAAGCTTTGAATTGTCTTTTACTATTATTGTAGTCAGGCTGGGTGGAAAACATTCCTCTTTTTGCCGCTAACATTTCTCTGATAAGGCATGTATGCTGAACCTGTGACCATGCGGGGGTAAAAAAGTTCTTCAAAATGGCCAAAACGGCGCTTAGCGAACCGGATTTTGTGGTGATAGATACTATGGACCTTTATTGTTAAGCGCGTTATAGCAGAAATGTGCGTTAATTTTCGTAATTATGCAACTTTTTGGGATTTGGCGTGTTTAGTATATGAGGAGCATTGTGATTTTGGCTGTTTTGCGTGTGAAATGGCATGTCATAGAATGCGAGAGCATGATTGATAGAGTCACTGACAGAATGGCGTGTCCGTTCTGTTGTACATAGACGCTGTATCTTGATTTGATGCCGGGATACGGCGATATGCAAGACCATTTTATAAAAATGCAAAAAAGCATGGGAAACCGTTGGAGTCTTCACGTAACGAAGACGACAGAAGAAACCTGAAGAAACAAAGTGTTCGCCTTTAGGAACAAATTTTCACCTTGGAAGAGGGGATCAAAAAAATTTGTGAGTAACAGCGATCGGAAGGTTCGTCTGTTGGCGGAGTGGTGTAAGTGAGAACTCCATCGTTGAACCATGCGACAACTTAGGCGGCAGTCAGGGTCTTGATGCGTGACAACGAAGGGGAGAGGATCACGATGGGATTGTTTGGAGACGATTTTTATTCAACCAAAGTATCAAGACGCGCCGAACCTGAACAGAAAGGCAAACTTCAGATCATCCGCCCTGGAGGCCGGGCACGTGGACGTGACCGCTGGAGCAATCCACGCAGATCGCGTACGGGAATCAGTTCCACAGTGAAAGTAGCTGTGATCAGCTCGGTGATCAGTTCCATCGTGACCGTCACGCTGTTTAGCTTCATTACACAGCCTGCATCGTTACCACTGGCGAATGCTACAGGCAACGGTGGTGGAGGCGGCGCACCGACAGCACAGGCAGCTGATCCATACGACCGGATTATTCAGGCGGCGGCCCATGTTCGTCCTTCGGTGGTGAGCATTGTGAACCATAAAACGGGTAGCAGTCTGTCGATGGAAGATTCCGCGCTGGGCTCAGGGGTCATTTTCAAGAAGGAAGATGGCAAGGCCTACATCATGACCAACCACCACGTCGTGGAGGGTGCGAGTGATCTGGAGATTGTGACCGTAGATGGGGAGACACATAAAGCGAAGCTGGTTGGAAAAGACCGTGTGAGTGACATTGCTGTATTGTCCGCAGAAGATAAAGGGCTGGGTGCAGTGGCGGAGATCGGCGATTCCAGCAAACTTCAGCGCGGTCAAACGGTGCTGGCGATCGGGAATCCGCTCGGTCTGGGCGGTACGCTGACATCCGGTATTGTCAGTTACACGGATCGTATTCTGCCTGTATCGATTAATCAGGACGGGGTGTACGACTGGGAGCAAAATGTGATCCAGACGGATGCGGCGATTAATGAAGGTAATAGCGGCGGTGCTTTGGTCGACTTGAACGGCAAAGTGGTCGGCATTAACACGATGAAGATCTCGGATACGGGCGTTGAAGGTCTCGGCTTCGCGATTCCGATGAATGAAGTGATGAGAACAGTCGATTCTCTGCTACTGAACGGCAAAGTATCTCGTCCATACCTGGGCGTGTACACGGTGGATCTGAGCAACCCTTATGCACCATTGGATGACGAGCAGCGCAAAGATCTGAAGCTGCCATCTCACGTGGATAGTGGCGTGGTTGTGCTGGAAGCATCGGGGCCGGCATCTGAAGCAGGAATGAAACTGAATGATGTTATTACGGAGTTTGACGGGCAAAAAATTACCTCCACGCTGGATCTGCGGAAGTATCTGTACGATCAGAAGAAGATTGGGGATACCATTGAAGTGACCTTCTACCGGGATGGCAAAGCTGAGAAGGTCTCGGTGAAGTTGACGGATAAACCAGAGTAAGGGAAGTTTCGAACGGAGCTTATGCTGTTGTTTGGATTGTAATAGGGCAATGCTAGAAGAGTGATCAGATCAACTGACCACTCTTTTTTAGTTGTTGGTTCAGTATTATGCTAGGGGTGGACTAGTTCGTTCGACATTAAATGAGTGGATTAACCATTTTTATGTTCCTATGATCAGTTAGACCCGGAGCCAAAGGAGCAGATACATCAGACTCGGGCTGTGGTAAACTGTTGTCAATATGTTGGAGACGGTCGCTGATGCAAATAACATCTGTTTGTCGATCTGATTTTATTTCAGAATGGAAGGGGTATTAATAATGAAACGATTGAGGAAAAAGATGCTGGGGGGAACGAGCTTGGCGCTGTCCCTGTTTATGCTGTCTGCCTGTGGATCTGAGGTAGCTACAACAGGAGCTGCTGTGGATACAAGTGCTCTGCAAGAGAAGATTGCTGGACTTGAGAAGAAACTGGTGGAGCAGGGAGCCAAGAGCAGTGAGCAGGAACAAAAGATCGCAGAGCTTGAGGCTAAGTTGAGTGAGCTGAGTACAAATGTGATTGCGGTAGGTGAGACAGGTGGTCAAACGCCTGTAGCATCGGGAAACAACGGATCGGCCGGGAAAGGCGATGGGGTCCTGATTACGTTTGCCCAGTATGAGAAGCTTGAGGTTGGCATGTCGGTCGGAGATGTCATCGAGATCCTTGGCGGCGAAGGTGAAGCGCTGAGTGAAGCGGAGAATATGGTGGTTTACAACTATAAAGGCACAGCCGGCAATGGTGCCAATGCGGTTATTGCTTTTCAAGGCGGGAAGCTGTTGACGAAGGCGCAGTCGGGATTGAAGTAAAGAGTTTGGATTACAGACAATTCATGGAATGGAACAGGGGAATAAGTAACTCTGTTTTCGTAATTCAGGCGCCGGAGCAAGATTCATTCGCTATGTGAAGTGATTGTTTATGTTACAGGAGCATTCTTTTCGTAGTACCGTAAAGGTATCGGGAAGGATGCTTTTTGTGTTCTTTTACGGCGTATGCAGAGGTTTGGTGGATGTTGGGTACGATAAATTAGGGCTAGGGGTTTCTTTTCAGTGGCAGGTGTGATAGAACTGAGAAGTGGCTATCCTGTAATGGGATACGCGGTTGTGAATCGGGAACATAGCTGGTTACAGAAAGGATGCATAACGGATGTACGTTGTATGCAAAGAACACGTGGACATTGCCATCGACATGTTTGTCGATGAGTATGAGGACGCTCCAGATATCGTTGATCTGAAGGAGACGGAATTTGCCGATTGGGACCCGCCTGCGAAGTGCGCTGAGTGCGAACAGCACGCGGAATTCCTCGTCGTTTAGCGTACTGTAGGACTTAGATGGCCGGAGGCGTGACTATAAGTGGCGCTTCAGGCTGACTTTCCATCCGGTATGAACATCACAGCAAGAAGCCAAGGAGAGCGTGATGAGCGCTCTTTTTGTGTTTGTGCAGGGAATTGGTAGTGGTTGTTAGGCAGCGTGGAGCTGGGCGGGGGTTTTAGGGGCGGACGGTGGAGTAGGACAGTAGGAGAAGATTAAGCTAGGTAGGCGCCGAGCCGAGTTCTGAGTTGGGATGAGCCAGGTTGTAGCAGACGTGCAAGGTGTGTAGGTAATAGAAATGGAAGCTCGGGCTTGGGGGAAAGTAGAATTCGGGTAACGGCGTTGTCGGTAGGGACGGTGGCGTGGCTGGGTTGGGTGGAGTAACTCTAAAGAACCTGACAGACCTTATTCGTGGCAAATACCGCCTGGTTGAAATCTAACGAATCGTAGACACGTTATATTGCTGAAATGGTCTCGAAAGAGGTGGGGAAGACTCGGTTTTAGTGGGATAGCGTGTTTCAGATTCGTTAGATTTTAAAGGAGCCGAAATGAGGCTGAATAAGGTGTGTGGAATTCGTTAGAATTTGGAGAAATGTGTAGTGTAGGTGTACTACGGTTGGAACGAACGATGCGCTGAAGCATCTTACTTATAGAATATCTCGCAAGACAATTTAGGAGGAATGGATTTTCATGTTTATTCAGATTATTGGCGTAGGCAAATTGAAGGAAAAATATCTCACGCTGGGCATTCAGGAATATGCCAAGCGGCTCGCCCCGTACATCAAATTTCAGATGATCGAGGTCGCAGACGAAAAGGCGCCCGATACCCTGAGCGAAGCTGAGGTTCGGGCGGTGAAAGAGCGCGAGGGCGAACGCATCCTTGCGCATGTGAAGAGCGAGGCGCACGTGGTCGCGCTCGCATTGGATGGCCAGCTCTGGAGTTCGGAAGAGCTGGCCATGGAGATCGACAAGCTCGGCACATATGGGACGAGCCATGTCGTGTTTGTCATCGGAGGGAGCCACGGGCTCTCCGATGAGGTGTTGCGCCGCGCGAAGCAACGCTTGAGCTTCGGGCGCATGACCCTGCCGCATCAGCTTATGCGGCTGGTGTTGGTAGAACAGATTTATCGCGCAGTGAAGATAAATCGGAATGAACCGTACCATAAATAGTAGTAATATTTATGATATAAAATACTTTGAGAGATCCGAGGATGAGCATCAACATAATGAAGTTATCATTATGACCGCTAAACTTCGCTCCACCCTAAATCCACTACCATATAAGGTTGTGGATTTTTGCTTCTTAAAGTCTGTTAGCTATTGTTAAAAGCTATGACTAGTCATGCATTTTTGATATATCATGCTATCTTTCCAATCATGCTATACTCAATGAACTAAAAATGTTAGAGGGAGAAATAACTATGATACCATTTCGTAATGATCATGTAGGTAGCTTTCTACGTCCTGCAGATTTAAGTCAGGCACGTGAACAATATAAATCAGGCAACATCACATATAAGGAATTAAGAGCTGTGGAAGATAAAGAGATCATTCGAATTATTGAAAAGCAAAAGGAAAATGGCGTATTGGCAGTTACGGATGGTGAATTCCGCAGAAGCTGGTGGCATTTTGATTTTCTGGGTGGCTTGGATGGCGTAGAGCTATATGAGCAAATAGACGGACCGAAATTCCACAATATGCAAACGCGCAAGGGCGGAATTCGCGTTATTGGTAAAGTCGATTTCTCGAGTCATCCCTTTGTTCAGGATTTTGAGTTTTTGAAAAAGCATGCAGGTGATGCAGTCGCGAAACAGACCATTCCAAGTCCCAACATGCTTTTATATCGATTGGAAAATGGCGCCAATATCTATACGGACCGAGAGCAATTCCTTCAGGATACGATTGCGGCGTATCAAAAAGCCATTCAAGCTTTTTATGATGCGGGATGTCGATACCTGCAATTAGATGATACCGCTTGGGCAGACCTATTCTCAGACGCTGGTCACGATAAGCTGCGTGCCAAAGGTCTGGAACCGGCAGAAGAGTTAAAAACGATGCAGCGCATGATTAATGAATCCTTGTCTCATAAACCAGTAGATTTAGTTGTGACGATGCATATATGTCGCGGTAACTATAAATCGAACTATTTCTCAACAGGTGGTTACGAGTACGCTTCTGAAGTGATTTTTGGAGGTTTAAACGTAGATGGATTATTCCTGGAATTTGATGATGAGCGCTCAGGTGGTTTCGAGCCATTACAATATGTGAATCGAAAAGATTTGAAAATCGTGCTGGGTTTACTTACATCCAAAACAGGCGAGTTAGAGGATAAAGAACAGATTAAAGCTCGGATTGCAGAGGCGGCAACCTATGTTCCACTTGAGCAACTTTGTCTGAGCCCACAATGTGGCTTTTCGTCTACAGAAGAAGGCAATATTTTAACGGAAGAACAACAATGGCGTAAACTTCGTTATGTGAAGGAAATTGCAGAAGAAGTTTGGAATTAATCTATCTAAATAACGGAGGGGATTCAAAATGACGATCCAAGCAGACCAAGAGACAATTACAGTTGAAGCGTTCATTAATGGTCAGAATGTAAAATCCCTTTCGCAGGTAGCAAAAGAGAATCCGACAAACCCAACTGAGATCGTAGGCTATTTCCCTGTCACTACGAAAGAACAAGCTGTTGAAGCCATTGAAGCGGCGGCAGGAGCTTTTAAAACATGGAAACAGACCTCCATTGATGAACGCATTATGATGATGCGTAAGGCGATCGAGAAGATTAGAGCAGCTGAGAATGAAATTGTACATTTGCTGTCTAGAGAGCATGGCAAGCCCCTGTATGATGCACACGGTGAAATTTATGTTTCGTTAATGTGGATGGAGTTTGCTTGTAATGAAGTTACATCGGCTCTACAGGAAGAGATTAAAGAGCATGAGAATGGTAAAACGATTCTTTCCTATGATCCCATTGGTGTGGTGGCAGCGATTAGTCCATGGAACTATCCCATTGCTTTATCTACCATTAAGATTGCTCCTGCCTTACTTGCGGGCAACACGATTGTGCTCAAACCAAGCCCATACGCGCCACTGGCGGCAGCCAAGGTGGCAGAGATTATTGCGAGTGAGTTCCCGGCTGGTGTAATCAATGTCGTCCATGGTGATGCGGATGTGGGCGTTGAACTGACTACGAATCCTCATGTCACAAAGATCACCTTCACAGGTGGCACCGCGACCGCTAAGCATATTATCAAAGCAGCTTCGGAAACGATTAAGGATATGACGCTTGAGCTTGGTGGTAATGATGCGGCTATCTTCTTGGAAAGTTTTGATGTTCATGATGAGCGAGCAATGCGCCGGATTGTCATTTCTAATTTCTTGACTGCAGGACAGATCTGTATGATCGCCAAACGTGTGTATGTACACCGTTCTATCTATGATGCGTTTGTGGAAAAATATATAGAGGCGGCAAATCGCTGGATTCGAATTGGTGATCCCTTTGATTCAAATACGACGGTAGGCCCGGTTAATAACCTAAAGCAGAAGAATTACGTGCTTGGTTTGGTTGAAGATGCGCAAAAGCGCGGGGCTAAGGTCATCCCTCTTGGGCAAATTTTGGATCAGAAGCTGTTTGACCAGGGTTACTACTTACAACCTACGCTTGTTTTGGGTTGCGATGTTCATGATCCAATTGTGGTGGAGGAACAGTTTGGTCCTACGGTTCCGATTCTGCCATTTGATGATGAAGAGCAGGTTATTCATCTACACAATGAAAGCATATATGGATTGACGAGTTCTGTGTGGGGCAAAGAAGAGGATGCCATCTCCGTCGCACGTCAACTCGAAGCTGGAACGACCATGATCAATACAGCTGCTGTGCAGGGCCTCGATGTTCGCTTTCCTTTCGGTGGCTTCAAGCAATCTGGTATTGGCCGTGAATATGGCGCGGAAGGTATCCGCACGTATACAGAAAAACATGTCATCAACGTTCCGAAGACATTGGATCTTCCTTATATACCCGAATAAATCTTATAGCACACAACTTTGACATCGTACGAGGAATGTACATGTGAAATTGAAGGTAGGCCCTGAAGAAATAAAGAAGCCACTCCATTTTTTTTGGAGTGGCTTTGTATTCAACTATTATACGATGAACGGCGGCTATCTTCTGCCTAGTGTCTCCCAAATTCCATGGAGCCAGGAGTCAAAATCAGCATCTTTGTCGCCCTCGTAAGTATCATAGAGATCCAGACGTGTCTTTTGCAGTTTTTCCTTAAATTCCTCAAATGTGTGACCTTCAGGAAGGCTTTTTTTGATTCGAAGCAAAATTTTGTTAGTCCCTTTAAACAGCTCGCCTTTGTTTTTGGCAGGCATTTGTACATCTTCATCCAACTGTTTCAGCTTGAGATATGCGGCTTCGCGCACTTGGAACACTTGATCATTTTTCAAAACTTGCTGCAGTAACTTAACGGTTGGTTCTGTATCCCAGTTCCCCAATTCATTCACCGCACTTAGTCTGTCTCTCCAGCTTGAGGTCCGATTAGCCGCTCGTTTGAGCTCTTCAAAGTTTTCCGGTAGTTCGTTCACTGCTCCAGTATCATGGTTGTTCGTCAAAATTCAATCTCCTTAATCATCGCCATCTCGGCAGAATGATGAATGTTATTTATGTGATCACTATTATAGCACGAACCTGACTAAACTACTCCTATGAAGCCGATTGGCTAGCCTTTTCCTTAATGAAGTCCACCATAAACACCCAACCAATCAGTCCACATAAGACAAAACCAAATGCATGCAAAGATCCATATATGGGAATAAAATTGAGTATGGTTAAGGAGTACATATTTTTCAGTAACGGATAGAAGATGGAAATGACAACAACCGTGTAAAAGGCTAGGCAAGAAAGGCCCAAGAAGAAGGCTGCCTTAATATCCAAAGCGTTTTTCCTCAAATAAGCCAGGAGATAAGCGGTGTAAACCACAATATTGCAGGCGAACAGAGTGACACCAATATATTCAATTGGCTTGGAGAAAATCATACCAATAGCAATCAAGATTGGTCCGATGATATCAATGGCAACAACCCAGGGATACCAGCTTTTCTTCGTCATGATGCGTCCCAGTGCACCAATAAAAATCGGCACGATCGCAGATGAAAAATGAAAGTGAACCGAGCTTAATGCGTGCGTTGCAGGATTAGCTTGGAAAAGGTTCAATTGATATTGATATAAGGTAAACCAAATGCCCCCGATAAAAAAGTAAACGAGCCCAGCGCCAATCGCTATTTCCGCTGCTTTTCCTTTAGAAATCACAATCGTGGTCAAGCCATAGATGCCGAGCAACAGTGTGAACAGTAGCCATCCAAGAGAAAGAATCCCTGGAATTTCCGTACTTTCTAACCCCCACATCTTACTACTCATTACCGAGGCCAGGGTAAGAAGCGCGGCGGGAAATTGAAGCCATTTCATAGCGGCATAAATCAGTCGTTGATGTTTATTCTTTGCGTCATGGTTCAAAAGTAGAATCACAAGAGGTACAATGACGAAAGCCGCAAACAGTAGAAATTTCTCAACAAGTTCGAATTGAAAGTATTCCAGATAAAATATAAGAATAGTTATAATTCCACCGGGAAACGTGGGTGATTTCATTAGTTGTTTCAAGGAACTATTCATGGGGTTTCCTTTCTAACTATGTTTATCGTAATGGCTGCCTGCATCCAGTTGTGTAGCATTCTTAGTATAGCAAGGCAATTCTCCTTTTAGTAGACTAACACATTTATTTGTTAATTATGATGAAGTAGCGCTTTAATAAAGGAGTTGTATCAAATGAATAATAATAAAAGTTCAGAAATGAAATGCTCTTCAAAAGCAGAGAACATTCTACAACAGATCAATAGTAAAACTAAGCTAGGCGACTTACGAAAAATCGCGAAGGACATAAAAAAAGATCACGAATTAGCTATGGAACTTTGGTCAACAGAAGCGTTTTTGCCCAGACTATTAGCTATCTTAATTATGGATAAAAAACTTCTCTCACAAGAAGTGCTTAATAAGCTTGATAAGGATATGCAGACTCACACTTTTGATGAGCGAAATAATTTAATGGATTGGTTAATGGCTAATCAGCTCACCAAAGACAAGAAGACCATTGCATTGATGGAGTCATGGGAAGATAGCCCTTCTGCTCTTCAAAGGCGAGCTTTCTGGTATTATCAAGCGCGATTGAGATGGACTGGACAAACGCCTCCTGATAACACCGAGAACTTACTATCTACAATTGAAGCTAATATCACGCAGGAAGAGCCGGAAGTTCAGTGGGCTATGAATTTCATTGCAGGCTGGGTAGGCATTTATGATCAAGAGTATCGTGCTCGTTGTATTAGACTTGGTGAGAATACAGGTCTTTATAAAGATGAAATGGTATCAAAGGGCTGTACTCCTAATTATTTGCCGGAGTTCATTGCGATTGAAGTTAACAAACGAAATAACAATTAGTTACCCCTGATATATTCATTAGGGCTTGATGTGAAAATAAGAATTCAAAGCCTCAATATGAAAAGTTCAATCCGTAACAAAGTTTTCGTCTGTCGCAATTATTATGTAGGTTTCGGTAGCCCAATATGCTCTCGCATAAGAAAAAAAGCAGGAGACTATAATTAGTCACACTGCTTTTTAATATTTATTTATTTTGTGACTGGAGTGTATTCATTCACTTCAAATGTAATGATTTTATCAAAGATGATATAGTCTTTTCTACTATTGAATTGTCCAATGTTATTTTGGAGTTTATTGATTGCAAACATGATAGGTCCGGTACCAGCTGCCTTTTCTTCATACCATTTAATAAAGGCATTTACATCCGTCATAGAGAGATCATACTCTTTTTCTAGACCTGTATTAAAGGTGATTTTAAAGATCGCTCTTTCTATCGCTATTGGGGCTTGTGGCGTAGCAGAAGCTTGGTTTGAAGGTGCACCTTCTCCATTTTCATTAACGGCAGTAATCTCGTAATAATACGTAGTTCCATTGGTAACATTGACATCTGCATAGCTAGTTGAAGTTACAGTTGCTATCGTTTCAAATGGGCCACCAGAAGTGAGTGAACGTTTGACTTTATATGTAACTGCATTAGTTACCGAAGCCCAGCTAAGATCAACCTTAGCATCTTCAGCTTGTACATTTAGAGTTGGTGAAGCGATACCTTGATTAATCAAATAACCGGTTTGATCAATATCAATAGCATCTAGAACCCAACGCTTTGTATCAGTAGATTTTATTTGAACAGTATGTTTACCGGATTTCAAATTTTCCACACCGAACACGAGAGCCTTATTAACTGGTGTGGCTGTTCCAGAAGAATTAGCTGGAGAATAATCGACTCCATCAATTGTAACAATCAATTTTGTTGTGTAGTCCTGAAACATTGTACCAATTATTCTTAATTGCGTGCCATAAAATGTGAATGTTACAGTTTGAGAAGAATTCGTAGGGTTACTTGGGATGAAGTGCAACGTATTACCAAAAAAATTAGGACCAGTTTCTTCCTTCCACTGACCGCCGTTATACGAAATTTTTTTGTCGGCATCGTCTATTCTTTGCCATCCCGGCTCAGCAACCGATAATTGCTGACCAACTGTTGCAGCCGATACACTTGAACCGAAAAATGACGAAACTAAAATAAGTAAAGCTATAAAACCTAAAGTAACCTTTATTTCTTTAAACATTGATATACCTCCAAAACTAGTGTTTTATTAATAAATTTATAGTATCTTGTGTAGGAAATATTGTCTAAACATAACATGGAATATTATGTAAATTTTGATTATTGTGATTAAAAATCATAATTTATAAATAAAACAACTCCGCTAGGCACGATAGACTGAACGAGAACCGTTAACGAAAATTTTCTGTAGTTACTTTGCTGCCCTACATATTTCACAGTATCAAATTGCGATTCACGGTTCCTCGCCTATTAGCTTCGAATTATCTGCATATGACAAACAAAAAAGAACCGCACTGGAGTGAGGTTCTTGAAAATAATACTGACACTACTAATCACTATAATTTGTATGAATCCAAGTTTTTAACTCTTCACTCATTATCTCAAATTCCTTTTCAGTAGCCATCGGATGCAATTCGATTCCTCCAGAAGGTCCGAAAATAACGATTTCTAGGCTCGTTTCGTCTGTAAATGTAATTTTTCCAGCATTGTTCGATCCAATCACATTACCTGCATCAAAAGGTCTAAGTTCTGCATCTTGTATCATTTGGATAACCGTATTTTTTTCTTCCTCGCTTAATATGGAGGGATTACTCATGCCGATACTGATTTCTTGTACTTGCCCTGCATCAAGTTTCTCTTTAAATTGTTCTGCCCATTTGCTGTCCGCTCCGCTTCCTGTGGAGCAACTTGAAACAATCAGTATAAAACCGACAATCATAAACACAATACCTGAGATCCGTCCGGTACTTAGTGCTAAATCACTTGGCTCCGCATCTTTAAACTTCCATCCCAGTCGTACATACCAAGCAAAGTAAGGCCAAATAGCCATAATTAATCCTATGATTAAGACTAAAACACCTATAATTCCTGTCAAAGAATCACATCCTCTATATGTTAACTATTAGTCTAATATAAAAAACAGTAAGAACACCACTCTAAAAACTGTCCCCACCACAGATCCGACCTCTATTTCCACTAATCTAAAATAATCATTGAATTCTTAATCCCATACAAGTGCCAATAGTGTCACATGAACATTACCCTAGAAGCAGCTTTAGAAATGAACTGCGAGAAACAGAACGAAATGATGTCATACGAGTTTGTTCAGTTTTTGTTTAGAGTTAATGATTATACTAAAACTCGCAATATATCTGGAGATGGGAAGAAGGTAATAAATGTTGCGATAGTTCTTTTTTGAACAGGGTAGGTTGTGGACGAAGATATACAAGAACGTTGCTGTATTAGAATCATTACATTTCAATTTTGTACGGAGGCACTAAGTATGAACAACAATGGCTTTAGAAAATTTATTTCAATTGCGCTTACGGTCTGTCTAATATTTGGGGTTAGTGGTCTTGCTCCATTAGACGGATCAGTGGCCAATGCGGCAATCGCTCCGACTATGGCGGAGACGAACTACGACCAGTACCAAGTCAAGTTAACTGCCGACCCGGTGACGGATGCGCCACCTAGCGGTTTTGGCACAGCTGCATCAGACGGACGTATTTGGACTGACAAGAGCGTCACGGCAGAGGGTGACGGCAGTTTTAATGTCAAATTGTCAGCGTTAGCACAAGAATATATGACGGCAAATTCGACCAATCCAGGTGTCGGAGGGAGCGGCAATGCTGACGGTCCTGCGGCGGACGTAACCTTTATTTTGGACATGAGTTCGTCTATGGGAAATCTAAATGGGAGAGAAATAGCAGAAACAGCAGGTGGACCTGGTGTGTACTATCGTGTCGAAGCGATGGCCAAGGCAGCCAACGATGCAATCCGCACAGTCATGGACGCCAATCCCAATAACCGCGTTGCGGTTTATTGGTTTGGAGGATCGGCTAGCTCCAACCACCTCGGCACGTTTATGGAACTAGGACACTACGTATTTAGTTCAGGACATGGAACGGAAGATTATTTGAAATATGCAACATCGAACCAAAACATCACATTGAACAGCAATCTAGTCAAGGATGGTACGGCCGTTGGAACGAAGTCGCCAGTCTCGCTAGGGGCAGGTACGCCAACGCAGGACGGTATCATGTATGGCGTCTCCAAGACGATGAGCAGTGTGGGAAGTAAGGGTACGGGACCTAAGCGCCAGCCTTACTTGTTCCTCCTTTCAGATGGGGCGGCAATTCATGCCAAGAAGGCATGGTATACTTCGCCCAAAGGCAAATCGTTTGAAACTGATTTTCAGAATGCGGTAACCGAAGCTACAACGATTGTGAACTACAATCAAAGTGGCACTGATGGTACCAAATACGTACCAGCTACTGCCGGTACCAGTCTGGCCAATACAGGTGATCCGGAAATTGCTGCGCTGACTATACTGACGGGCGCATATATGAAGGGTCTTTTAGATAATCAGTACACTGCATACAATGGAGGAGAATCCACTAAAGCCAAAGTGTATACAGTGGGACTGGGTTCCACAACGGCAATTAATGGACCATATAGTGGTAGCCAGCCAGTCTACGCATGGGCAGGTCTTGACCCGAAAAGAGTCAACGATCATAAGGAAGACAGTAGTTATAACTATGGTACGGCAAAGAATACCTATGACAAGCTGAAAACGTATGCTGCTCAGGCACCAAATGGTTTTAACTACGCAGATTCTTTTGTTTACAGTAATTATTACACATTCGCTCCAACCTATGACATTGTCAGTTCAGCTTTTGCGGGGTTGGCCAATGATGTAGAAGCTACTACGACCATACTTCCGCTTCTCAATATACCGGAGACTACCGATCTTGGCTCAGAGACAGCCGATATAGCAAGTGCAATTGTTGTTGCAGACGAAATTAGCGAGGACTTTAATGTTGATCTGTCCACGTTGAAAATCGGTGACGCTGTTGCAACGGTGGATGCAACTACGACGATAAACGGTGGTACAGCGTATCAATTTGCTGGATACGGAAGTAAAGCCGTCATTAAGACAGTCGCAGGCGTTACCAGTCTCAATTGGTATATCGACGCAGTAGATATGCAACGGCATATTTATCGCTTCAAGAACCGGACAAGCCCAAAGTCGGGAGAATATAGTGCACCAACAGATGGTTCATTTGCACTCAACTATAAAGTAAAACCCACTTTTCAGGTATCTCCTAATAATGTAGGAAACATATCTCGCTACCTGAATTCAGGTAATTCCATGGATGGGGCCAAGACAGCGGCTTATTTCTTCCCGCCTACGGACAGCCCTTACTATCTTGCTTTAACGAGTAAGCAGACGATCTCCAAAACAGATGGAATTGGTGCAACCTATGTAACCGAGGAGTCACTGAATAATGGAAGAGCGACGATGAGACTTGGAAACAACGGTAAGCTTGATCTGAAGATGGGGATTGACAAGACAGGTCCCGCAACGATTCAGACCAACGGATCAATAAACTACACAGTTACAATCTATAACTATACGGATACGACAAAAACAGGTCTTAGTGTCACCAGTGAGGGCCAAACACAAACGGGAATTGATGTACCCCCGAATAGCAGTAAGGTGCTGAGCTTCACGAAAACGGCACCAGGTACACCGCAAACTGTGATCAGCGACAATGCTGTAATTTCGGGGATTAATCTTGGCTCTAATACAGTAACTACCAATGTAACGGATGTGACAACAGCTGTAGTCACCACGCATGTCATCGAAGCCATTGGAGGTACGACTGAAGGGGATAACACCTACAATATTGGTGATTCTGCAACAATTAAGGCAAGCGCAGATCAAGGATATGCATTTGTGGGATGGTATGACAACCAAGCAGGGACTGGTACTCCAGTAAGTACAAGTGCAGCATATACCTTTACCGTTCAGACGGATGTAGACTATTATGCTAAATATGTTATGCTGCCAGTCGCGGAGAATGACACGTATAGTGTCCTAAGAGGAGATACGCTCACCGTTTCGGCACTAGAGGGCATCTTGATGAACGATACGGATGCGGAGGGACGTCCACTTACGGCGGGGGCTATCAGCTCTGTCAGCGACCCGAGCAAGGGCACTCTGAATGTAAGTCCTGACGGATCATTTACATTCGTGGCAGATGAGGAAGCATCTGGTAACGTGACATTTACCTACCAAGCAGACAATGGCATCGCCCAGTCAAACGTAGCTACGGTGACGATTGCGATTACTCTACCAGTTTCTACGCATGAGCCTATTGCGGAGAATGACACCTATCGCATTAAGAGTGGAGATACACTCACTGTTCCAGTTGAGGCAGGTATACTCACGAACGATACCGATGATGAGAATCATCCGCTTACGGCGATGAATGTCAGCTCAATCAGTGATCCAAGCATGGGCACGTTGAATGTGAGCCCTGACGGATCGTTCACGTTCATTGCGGAGGAGAATGCATCCGGTAATGTTACGTTTACCTATCAAGCCTTTGACGGAACCGTTTATTCGAGTGTAGCTACGGTGACGATCACAATTACGTTGCCAATCAATACACATGTCATTGGAAATGTCGGGGGCACGACTAATGGTGACGATGTTTATGGGCTTGGCGAATCGGCAACAATTGCGGCTAACCCAAGTCTGGGCTATTCATTCGTGGGATGGTATGAGAACGAAGAAGGCACAGGTATTCCAGTAAGCACGGATGCGTCATACACATTTACTGTTCAGGCAGCCGGAGACTATTATGCAAAATTCAGAGCGGCGCCAGTTGCCGAGAATGACAGCTATCAGGTTGCAAGAGGGGGTAAACTTACCGTCCCGGCGGAAAAAGGAATTTTACTCAACGACACTAGCGCAGGGAATGATACGCTCACAGCAGTGAATATTAGTTCAGTTAGCGACGCAAGCAAGGGTACGCTGACCGCCAACTCGGATGGCTCATTCACGTTTGAGGCAAAAGAGGAAGCATCAGGAAGTGTGACGTTCACGTATCAAGCTTCTGACGGAACAGGTCAGTCCAACTTAGCTACGGTGACGATTACAATTACCAACCCGAGCATTGCTGGAACGGTGACGGATAAGAAAACCGGAGAACCAGTATCCGGGGCGACAGTCATTTTACGTGACCTTGCAGGTAAAGAGAAGGAGCGGTTCACGACAGGTTCAAATGGTAAATACAATTTTGAAAATGTCGTGATCAATAAATATATTCTAGAAGTGAGTAGCGATAAGTACAGCTTGGCTCATCGAGAAATCTCAGTATCCAAGGTCAACGTTAATACGAATGGAGTGGTCATCCAAGACTTTGAGCTTGTCGAATTTGAAATGACGTTGACGGCCAACCCATCGTCCATACTTGGTAACGGCACGTCAACATCCGTCTTTAAGGCGGTGGTGACTGATAAAGAGGGTCATCCCCAGGCAGGGGTCCAAGTTGTATTTAAAGTGCCGGATACAACATACGGTCATTTTGCTGGGAACTTGAATACGATAAGCGTCTTAACGGACGCACACGGAATCGCAACTACAACCTTCACGGCGGCTATACTTGGCGGTACGGAATCTGCCTCTATACCATTAACGGCAACGGTTGCTGATAGTCCAAGAGATCTCTACGTGAGTGATACGATTCATATTACGATCACCCCTGGTGTTATTACGGGTATCGTCACAGACCAAGCGGGTCACCCCGTAGCAGGCGCTTTGATTAAAGTGAGCAAAGATTTTGATGGTGATGGTATTACTGATTTTCATGCTGTTGCAGTTACAGCGGGCGATGGAGCATACACCCTAGCTATACCGCAGGGTAATGTGACATACGATGTATCCATTACAAAGCAAGTAGAGATTGGTGGACAGAAAAAATCCGTCACGTTTAATCAGAGTGTTCCAGTCAATGCTAGTGTGGATGGTCGATCCTTTGAGGGAAATAAAACAGTCTCTGGTGTTGTCTTGGTAGAAACATCGCAGGGCGGCTCCCTGGCGCTCAACGGAACTGTAGGCGGCGGTTACACGGTGTTGATCAATGACGGCAATGGGGCTCATACAGGCCAAATTGATTCTAATGGAATATTTAATATCGACAGTGTACTTAAGGGCATCTACACTGCCGATGTCATCTATAACATTCCGCTCCCGGGCGGTGGAACACAACCTGTTGTTGTTGGTCATGCTGATATTCAAATTAGTTCAGACGGACAAATCAGCATTAATGAGGTGCTCATTGACCCCTACGGTACAATTACCGATTCCGTGACGGGTCATCCAGTATCCGGTGCAATCGTTACGCTTCATTACAGCAACGGAACGGTGGTCAACTTGCCACCTGTGAGCAGCTTCCCGCCAGCGGATAACGCGAACCCGCAGACGAGTGATGCGACTGGGCAGTATGCGTTCATGGTATTTCCGCATACGGACTATTACTTAACCGCGACCAAGGCAGGATATAAGAATTTCGACAGCAGAGTTGTCGATACGAACCAGCCGCTAATTCATGTAGGTACGGAGATCGTACTGTACGACTTTAGCATGACGCCACTGTCGTCATCCAACGGAGGGGGATCTCCAGTTGTAACGACTGATCCTGTAACGCCACCAGTCACAACGACTGAGCCTGCACCACCGAAGACCATAACGACAAAGCCCATTGACTTTGCCACAGCTATCCTTGTGGACAAAATGAAGGGTAGAGAAGACGATATTCTAACCTTCACGGTGATTTACGCCAATAAAACACTGACTGAGGTTGATGGCTTGTATGTTGAAGCTACTATCCCGGCTGGAATGAGTTTAGTTGATGCAAACGGCGGCGTCGTTACAGGCCAAGAAATAAAATGGAATGTTGGTAAGCTGGCAGGAGACACACGTGGCCAACTGACATTTAAACTAAAGGTTAACGAAATGACCGAGGGCGAGAACTATGCTTCTGTTACGGCTGTGATCGGCTCAGATCATAAGCTTACGCTTGTGAATACGCAGGACGATACGTCTTTGATTAAAGTGATGGTGTACTCTAACCGTTATGAGCACAAACATGATCGATATATTATGGGGTACCCAGACGGTCATGTGAAACCTGAAAAGCTCATCACGCGTGCAGAGATTGCAGCTATTTTCGCCCGAACACTTCATTTGCAAGATGAGGTTCGACACGTCAACCTGTACAGCGATGTCGCTACGGAATACTGGGGTGCCGATTATATCGAAGCAGTTGCAAATAAAGGGATATTCAAAGGCTATGCGGATCATACATTCAGACCGGATCAGCCCATTACAAGAGCAGAGCTGGCGACAGCCATTGCGCGTTATCTCGGCGTTGCCAAAGAGCTCAAGATGGACCATATCTTGAGAATCAGCTCGTTTACAGATATTGAGGGGAACTGGGCGGAACAGTCTATCGATGAAGTTTTCCGTTTCGGTATCGTATTAGGGTATAAGGATGCTTCTTTCCAACCTGGAAGTCAGATTACCCGAGAGGAAGCCGTTAAGATGATTAATGGGATGCTGTATAGAGGTCCTCTGACTGGAGCAGAACCTTCATATCCGGACAACCGTTTGGACAAATGGTCATATGGACATGTCGAGGAAGCCACAAGAACCCATACCTATAAAATCAATGAAGATGGCTCGGAAACGATGATCAAGTATATCCCGGAAGATCTGTGGTAATTTTGCATCGTGAATACACTCAAACTTAGTAATAAGTAAGTGCACGCTATCTTAAACTAATCTGAGGGATCTCATTAGATTCCTCAGATTTTTTTGCGATCTGGTTATGTACATACATATTGGTGAGTGGACCCAAAAACGTTAGACACAAAAATGAGCCGCAAATCATGCGCCTCTTTTTTGTCTTTCTGTACATTCGAGTTCGTTTCCCTTTTAACGCCCGCCCGTATTCGAAGCCCAGACAGGAATCCAACTATTCGGATAATTGCTATTGGTCAGGGTTGTGTTATAGAGAACCAAATTCCCATCACTTTGCATGACCAGTGTATCACCTGTTGTGTTAGCCGGTAAGCTGCTCCCGTGATGACCTGGAATCCATGAGGTGGTATTGGGAGACCAAGCAGCTACCTGTACAGAAGTATCAATCATCAAAACTTTATCCCATCCCCAACCGGTGTAATATTCGAATTTACCTGTAGCCGGGTTGAAACCATAACGATAACCATATTGGTAAACGTCTTGATATTTCATGCCATATTTATAGATGACAGGTTTCCCGTACTGTGATTCAAAGTTGAACGAAAGAGCCCCACTGTTACTGGTACCGCTACTCCAAAGAGAAGAACCATTCTGATAGATGACAAAATTCCCGTCGTTCTGCCAAATGGCTGAAAATCTACCATCTTGGGAGGTGAGATAGTCACCCTTCGCCATGCTTTGGCCGATCGTGAGCTTATCTCCGATATAGCCGGCAGAAGCCGTCGCTGGTACGGCAAATGCAAGAATCAACAAGCAAGCCATAAGAATTCGAAAAGATCTAGGGAAAAGTTGTTTGATCATTGGACACGCTCCTATGTTCTTTATAATGGTTAACGCTAGTCCCGATTGGTGAAAGACGGGAACTTAGATCTACAATGCTCCCAACGGTCACCTCCTTTAATAGAAATTGTGAAAAATTTTGATACCTATTATGTAATGGGCTGTGTGCTTGTTAGGAGAGAGAAGCTACGTATCTGTTCTTATTTTAGTAGAGGATCTGCATCATCAGGTGAGGGTAAATACTTTATTTTCCATTATAGCAACTAGAAAATATAAAAGCCATATTTTTCTATTAAATTCCGAATCTATCACATACCTCCAATGCTATATGACACCTCGTCTATATCTTCTCTATCAATCTCCCAAATTTTTTACATCTATTTTATATATTTTATGATTTTTATGAATTGAACTATGGTAAAATATCTCAGGATCTAAAATTGGAGAGGGGTTTTGTATTTCATGTCTTGGAAAAAAGTTCTGGGCAAAAGCACGATACGTATCGCTACTACTGCACTATTACTCACGCAACTATTTGGCGCAGCAGGTTCTGTCTCTGCCGCAGGTAACGATGTAGAAGTACACTTGATTGGAATCAATGATTTTCACGGTCAGTTGGATACCACATCAATCGTGGGTGATAAGAAGGCAGGAACGGCTCCAATTCTAGCAACCTATCTAAAAGAAGCTCAAGCCAAATATGAACACTCCCTACTCTTCCATAATGGAGACTCTGTTGGTGCATCTGCTCCAGTCTCATCACTTGATCGTGACGAGCCTACCATGGAATGGATGAATATGATGGGATTTGATGTAGGCTCCTTGGGTAATCATGAATTCGACCAAGGTGTCGCTGCTTTGAAGGCACAGATCTTTGGTGGCCTTGATCCAAAAGAAGGTAAGGTAACACATGCAGGTGCAAAATTTGATTACGTCAATGCAAACGTCATTGAAACTGCCACTGGAAAAACATTGATTCAGCCTTATGTGATCAAAGAAGTGGGTGGAGTCAAAATCGGATTTATCGGGCTAGTGACGAAGTCTACCCCTGCTAAAGTATCCCCATCGGGTACCGCTGGTGTGCGTTTCTTAAGCGTAGAAGAAGAAGTTGAAGCTGTTAATAAATATGCAAAAGAGTTGCAAGATAAAGGTGTAGAAACGATCATTGTGTTGGCGCATGATCCGGCAACTACCAAAGAAGGCGTAACTACTGGAGAAGCGGCTGACTTGGCAAAAGCTCTACCCGCAGATTCCCCTGTCGACGTTATCGTTGCAGGTGACAATCATGCTTTGGCTAACGGTGAAGTGAATGGAAAGTTGATCGTGCAAGCTTATTCCTATGGTACTGCATTTGAAGATATCAAGCTGATGATTGACCCTGCTACCGGGGATGTAACTGAAAAATCAGCTACGATTACAACGACTTTCCAAGAAGGTGTAAAAGAAGACCCTGAGACGTTGGCTATTATTAAAAAATCATTGGACAAGCATCCTGAGCTGACGAAGCCAGTAGGTACAACGGATGGATCCGTTACTCGTACAGATGCTTATAATAACGAAGCCCCTCTAGGTAACCTGATTGCAGATGCAATGCGCCAAGCAGACTTTGGTGATAAAGCAAGTGCTGCTGACTTTGCATTTATGAATCCAGGTGGTATTCGTGCTGATCTGCCACAAGGCGATGTGACCTTTGCTGATCTTGCGAAAATTCAACCGTTCGGTAATACATTAGTGAAACTGGAGCTGACCGGTGAACAGGTTAAAACCTTGTTGCAACAGCAATGGGGAACTAATGCTGACGGTACGCCAAACACCAAAACTCTGCAAATTGCTGGTTTGAAATATGCTGCAGATTTCAACAAGCCAGTTGCAGAGCGCATTACCGGTCTTAGTCTGGAAGATGGAACACCATTGGATTCTGCAAAAACATATACGGCTGTAGTTAACAACTTCATGGCCGCAGGTGGAGACAGCTACAAAGTTCTGCTGGATGCCAAATCATCCTTGGCAGGTCCTATCGATCTGGATGTATTCTATGAGTACATTGTCAAAACATATAAAGGCGGTAGCATCGAAGCTACAAATGAAGGACGTATCACAAATGTGGCTGCATCTACTGAGCAAACGGAAACACCTGTAACGACAGAAGTCATTTCTCGTGCTGAATTTGTAAGTGCGCTGGTCGACATGTTGAAACTAAACGAAGTCGCTACAGCACCTGCATTCAAGGATGTTGCCGCTAATGCTGCATATGCAGATGCGATTGCTGAAGCTACGCATGCTGGATTCATTCAAGGTTACGGTGGAAACTTCTATCCTGAACGGGATATCACGCTTGAAGAAGCTGCTACCATTCTTGCTAAATTGGTAAACGATCAAGCTTCTGATAAAGATGCTGCTACGATCATTGCTGGTTTTGAGGATGGCAAAACGGTGTCTAAGTATGCGATTAAGCCTATGGCAAAACTGATTGATAAAGGTATTCTTGGTGGAACAGATAAAAAATCGCTCCAACCTAAACAAGGTCTTTCTAATAACGATGCCAAAGCATTAATTGAGAAAGCTGTTGCAGCAAAAGCTTCATAATATAGGAATTATTCAAACCTTATATTAAACAGTAAAACACATCCTATTGGGTGAGTGAGCGTGCTTCTTAATCTAGGAGAATGCCATATCCCAATTAGGATGTGTTTTTTTCATTATCGAAATTCAGGTGTAAAGTAGGTAGACTCAGCGAAAGTAAACACTATAATGGAAATAAGATACATATATAGAACGGATATTATTGCACGAAGAATCTCTAAGATCATGATGAGTCTCAGAAATCTATGAGGTGAGGTGAGCGAAAAGAAATGGACAAATTAAAGAACAGCGGATTCTATAAACTAAAATTCTTCATAACTCCTGAAGAGTTTAAAAGCCTTCTACAGCTTTTGGAGCAGAGGCAAGTGCAATTCTTTCGTACCAATGCTGCCCGGACAGAATATGATTATAATCAAGTGTACGAGGCATATCAGACGTTTTATCAGTATTTTGTGGCTGCAGAAAAGAGAAATGACGTTCACCCCTTCTTTGTTTACTCGATAATAGTTTCGTCAGATCAAGAAAGTTCAGGATTTTTTGTGAGAAATGAAGCTGTTTCTTTTCCATATCACGGACAATGGGCAGAGGATGAACTACCTTGTATCCTGCTTTCATTTCCGAAAGGCTTTCAAGTTAATTTGGAAGATGAAAAAGGAAAGTACTATATGTATGAGGATATCCGGGACCATAAGCCGCTGACCTATGCGTTTTTCGATGAGATAAGAGACTCTATCAAAAAAATGACAAAACCGCTTCGATTCTCGGCCCATGATACAGATGCGATGAAGGAACAGAAGCCCTCTGTGCGTATAAGCCATGATGCAATGCACGACTTGGGCCAATCATGGATATTCAGTAAATATGGACTTGTGGTTCGTGGTAAATAGGAGGGTACCAAATGATGTTCGCCCTAAAGATTATCTGTACCTGGGTACTATTCGCTGCTTCATGTTCCGCAGTATGGTGGAGCTTCAGAACAGAAAAGCTTATAAGCATCTCATGGCTGGCATTTCTGCTACCTGCTGTCTTCCAGTTCGTTACCGCCTTCCGGATCGGTCCAAGCCAAGCGAAGTCACTCATCGTGTTTGGCTGCATTAATTTGGTGTTCGCTGCCCTGGTGGGTGCCAGTGTCTGGTATTTAATCCAGATAGCCAACTCATATCGAAGTGGCCGATGATCGACAAATGGAAAGGAGAAATCTAATCATGAAGCCAATGCAAGAAATAGAGACACTAGCCATAGAGATCGCCGCTGCTGCCAGAATGTCTTTTTGCACTCTTTTTGAAAATGGTGAACGTTACTATTATTGTACGCTATACACTACTGGCGAGGGACATGCGCCAAGCATCTCTGCTTGGTCGTGGGAAGCTTTAGCGTTGGAGTCGACTAGGCAAGCAGAGGAAAGTGACACGCCGGTATCAACGATTGCGGAACTCATCAAATGGTCGTATGCGGATTCGCCCTATTGTTGTTTTGGGGATGATAACTTTGACGGTGTCAAACAACAGTTTAACGAGCGTCCTTTCATTGCGGATTTGGAGATTGATGATTGGAATCGCGAGTTAGATGTGAGGTTGAAAGCTATGGAGCTGGCGATGAAAATGCTCGATGATGAAGGCATATTTGCCTTAAACCAAATGCGAGAATCCGTATGTGTGCTTGTTGAAATCATGCCACCAGATGAGAACAATACTGAAATTGCCTTACGTTTGAATCGGGCGGAAACTCCGGCTATGCAAGCATGGTTGGCGGAGTCGGCAGAATAGGGGCATCAGGAGCGTTACTGCGATGCTCGCAAGGCGTACATACAACTTAATCTCGACAAGTCTTGTAGATACACAGATGATGGTAGAAAAATTAGATTCATTCCCGAGCCACCTTTTACATTAAAGGGTGGTTTTTTTCGTGTTTGCGGTATGACCAACTTAAGCTTCCCTATTCCCTCGACCACCGGACAAACGTACTTTTTTCTTCTTGTCCACATTTATACCTCACCAAAACTATTTAATTGCATTTAATAGACTATCAATAAAAAAGGAGGTTTTGAGAATGGGAAATAGAAGACCTGGAGCACCTAGAGGTGGTTACGACCCCGTTCAGATTTTTAACTCTACTTCGTTTAATGCGAGTGGAGTAGTGGAGTATGCATCCATCTTTTGTAGCAACGATAGATATAGTGTTCAGCGTGACGAGACTTGGAGATCTTCCGATCGTGGTGTGTGCCTGGTAACTAGAATCACCGCGACGGTTAGAACACCGAGTGGAAATATTGAAGCCGAGCCGTATACCTCTTCAGGTACGTCGTACAGCCAGTTCGCCATTATACAGGTAGGGGTAAATCAGTTCCGAGTGACGCGTGTTACAAGCGCGACTAGAAAATGTCGGAAATAACCCAAGTGGATCAATATGGAGATTAGCTATCAAACATGAAGAGACGACTTGCCAGGGATAGAAGGCAGGTCGTCTTTTTTTACTTTAATGTTCCTTGTACCATAATATTCTGCGGTGCATCGAGGAGTCTTTCATGAGCCGGAAAGGGCGCAAATCCGGTTGATAATTTCCTTCGATAATCCAGATTCGCCGTTTCTTGTCGACGGCTATATCGAACCCGACTTGTCTAAGCATGGGGTAATGCTCTCCCAAACGTTTGGCAGCTAATCGTGCAACCTGTTCCGCTCTGACAAGTAAGCGCCGATCTCCAATTCGAGCTAGTCTCAGTGCTTTAAGCACTGGAATGGGGCGGTTATTCACATTGGTGACTTGGTATCCTTGTGCTGCGACTTTAGCATAGGAACCTGTGACGTTCCAAGTGGACGAGGAGCCCTTTTTGCGCTGAACCATGATCCGAATGTCGAACGGCCTGTGTTTAATTTGAGCAAGATGCAGACGCTTTTGGATAATATATTCATCACTTTTAATTGTTTCTTCGAACCATTCGAGTAACTGCTCGGTGTCTCTCATGGTAATTGTGTTATTTTCATTTTGAATACGATAAGCATTTGCACTGCTTCGTTTGATGAACAGAATATCCCTTCCGTAACTGCCATTGCGAGGTTTCAGTACAACGCTGGGATATTGAAGAAGCATCTTCATTAACGTATCCTTCTCAAGCAACTGTGTTTCTGGCAACCGTGCTACGAGAGAGGGCTCATCGCGCAGAATGCCATACTGCAACCATTTGTCTCTTTCGAATAACATTGGAATCACAGCCTTTTTCAATCGTCTACAGTAATTCTAATTCAAAATCGTGATCCACATAAGCGATCATTCGTCTAGATTTGTAAGTCGAAGCATGTCCAATCAGTCGATGGAGACGGATGATGAACTATGACGAGAAACGACTGCATACTGGAGAGGCGTTCATTCACGCGTCGAGTGGCTTCTCGACACACAGGCGCACTTCTATTATCACTGTGGCCAACTGCATGCCATGCTAGTACATGTACTGAAACGAGAGCCGAATGTGAAGTTATTTGAGTAGTCCTAGACTAACGTTTGACTAGTATTTTTCACCTATATAGGAGTACATATAATGATACAACTTTTTTACCAGTAGGTTACAAATTTGCTCGTTTACTGCCCCCCCTTTCGATGTTATACTCACAATATTCCAAAAGAATTTGTGAAAATATGTCGAATTGAGGCTCATTAGGATGATTAAGGGTAAACAAAACGGCGAAACGATCATCCTCATTCCATCGCTTGAACCGGATGAGAGACTTCCAGCCTATGTACGGCAATTGCGAGAGTATGGCTTGACGAATATTGTTATTGTGGACGACGGATCTGGTGAGGCCTACCAGTCGATTTTTGAGGAGCTTCGTGAGAATGGATGTGCTCTGCTGACGCATAAGGAAAATCAGGGGAAGGGTGCAGCACTCAAGACGGGATTTCAGTATATTGCGCAGGAATTTGATGTATCTTCCTTTGTCATAACCGCTGATTCAGATGGTCAGCACGCAGCGGAAGATGTATATCGGATTGCCCAGGAAGCAAGGCTTCATCCAGACTCTTTGGTGCTCGGCGTAAGGAATTTCAGCGAGGGAAACATACCGCCAAAGTCCCTGTTAGGCAATCGGATGACCTCTTTTATTTTTGCCATGTTATATGGAAAGAAACTATCGGATACCCAGACCGGGCTTCGTGCTTTCGGTCCCGGGCTACTTGCGTTTATGCGGGATGTTCGCGGAACTCGATTTGAATATGAGTTGCAGATGCTCATTTCCTGTATTCAATCCGGGATACCGATCCATACCATGCCAATCCAAGTCATTTATGAAAATGGTAATGCGGGAACTCATTTTAAAGCGATCCAGGATAGCGCTCGGGTCATGGGTGTGTTGTTCTCCAACTTTCTGCGGTTCATTTCATCGTCGGTGGCTAGTTCGGTTGTCGATTTGGGTATCGCATGGTTTTTGATTGACGCGTTACGGCCCGTGTTGGGTGAACAGCACTATTTAAGAATTCTGCTGGCAACCGTGATTGCGAGAATTATCTCCATTGTAGTCAACTATGTACTGAACAGACACTTTGTATTCCGCAAGGAGGATAGCCAGGGAAGTCTATGGCGCTATCTGACGTTATGCGGAGTGGTGATCTTGCTTTCCAGTACCGGCGTATATATATTCCATACCGTTCTCTTCGTAGATGAGAAATTGGCGAAATTCGTCTGTGATGCCTTGCTGTTCCTGCTCAGTTTCCAATTGCAGCGAAGATGGGTATTTGCAGCAAGGAGGAAGCAGCTGTAGTGCAAAACGAAAAAAGACAGAATATCTTTTTTATCATCACGATGATTCTGATGTCGATTTATTTGGTATGGCGTACGTTCTTTACGTTGCCATGGGGTGAAGGCGTTCTAAACGTCATTTTCGGTATGCTTCTGATTGTAGCTGAAACGGTCACCGTACTGACAACCTTTGAATTATTCTTTCAAAAGATGCAAAAAGAACGTACACAGCTCGACTTTCCAATCGTTCCGCCGGAGTATTATCCGGATGTGGATGTATTTATTGCTACCCATAATGAGCCTGTCGATCTCTTGTATAAAACCGTTAATTCCTGTACGTTCATGGATTATCCGGACAAGCAGAAGGTTCATATTTATCTCTGTGACGATGGAGCAAGACCTGAGGTGGAGGAGCTTGCCAGACAGTTTGGTGTGGGATATCTGGGGTTCCCGGGAAATAAGGATGCCAAGTCTGGTAACCTGAACAATGCACTGAGCAAAAGCTCTTCTCCGCTTATTGCAACGTTTGATGCAGATATGATTCCACAGCATACCTTTCTGATGAAAACGGTCCCCTATTTCATGCTCTCCACGTTTATTAAGGAGAATGAGGAATGGCGTCCTCGTAGGCAGGATGAAATGGACCCTAATTTCAAGCTAGGGCTGGTACAGACCCCGCAGAGCTTCTACAATCCAGATCTCTTCCAGTTTAACCTGTATGCAGAGCAAGGCATTCCGAATGAACAGGATTTCTTCTCCAGAGAAGTGAACATCCTGCGTAATGCCTCCAATGCGGTAGCCTATACAGGAAGTAATACAATCATTTCCCGGCAAGGCATGGAAGACATCGGAGGTTTTCCGCTGAATACCATCACCGAGGACTTTGAGACCAGCATCCGCTTGCAGCAGGAAGGTTATATTACCTATGCGACTCAAGAGGTTCAAGCTGCCGGTCAGACGACAACAACAGTGAAGAGCATGATTAAGCAGCGGATTCGCTGGGCAAGGGGTATTATTCAGAGCCTGCAGAATACGCGTGCACCCATATCTGGGAAGCTTCCTTTCTGGACGAGAGTGACCTACTTGAGTAGTTTCTTATACTGGTGGTCTTTCTTTAACCGTTTGATTTTCATTTTGGCGCCTATTTTATTTGCGTTATTCGACTTCCAGATTGTGAACACAACCTTCTGGCAAATCTTAATCTTCTGGCTTCCATCCTATTTCTTCTACAGTGTATCCATGCGATATCTGTCCAGTAATATTCGGAATCAGCGATGGAGTCAGGTTATCGATACCATATTTATGCCTTATCTGATCTGGCCGGTTCTCCTGGAGACACTGGGCATTCGTGAGAAAAAATTCAAGGTTACCAACAAAAGCAGAGCCAATGGTCGGCAGTGGATGTCTGCGCTGTTATATGCACTTCCGCATATCTTCCTGCTGTTGCTTTCCATTGCAGCCGTGATTCGGTATGTCAATGGAAAGTATGGCATCGCACTGTTCTTCAGCAGTATCATTATTTTCTGGCTGATTCATAACATGATTGCGCTATGTTACGCCCTGTTCTTCATGGTCGGCCGCCGTGCGTATCGGGAGACAGAACGGATTCGGGCACAAGAGGATGTCACGATCTACGACCAAGCTAACAATCTGCGATATCAGGCCAAAACGGTTGATGTATCCGAACAAGGTATTGCCTTCTATGTCCCTTATCCTATTTACTTGGCTGAACAAAAGATTATCTCTCTGATCGTCAAAACCGATCGGTATGAGGCCAACCTCGATGCAGTCATCGTTTATGTGAAACAGGATGGAGAGGGCTGGCGTTACTCCGCAACGGTTCAGCCGATTGATGAGAATGATAACCGCCAATATATGCAAATCATCTATGACCGTAAACACTCGTTGCCAGAGCAGATGAACCTGTGGGATACGGCTTATGACGATATGCTTCGCAATGTGAAAAAACGTATTGTTCAACCCCGATCGGATCAGCGGAAAATGCCGCGGCTTTCTCTTCAGCTTCCAGTTCATTTCACCAATGATGCTGGCTGTACGCTGCGCAGCTTTAATTATCGTTTCTTTTCCGCGACGGGTTTCCATGGTGACATTGCGGCAGGAGCGGTCGTTACTTTTTATACGAAGAGTGATATTGAAGTCATTTTGAAACATACGGGAAAAACGACAGCCCGTGAGCGCGAGGTGCTTCTCTCGGTGGAGAATATCGATGATATTGTGGAGAAGGGCCTGATTGACCAATTGCTGACTGATTTGATACAGCCACATTCCGATCGTGCCACCAGAGAGGGTTAGGAGAGATAAAGATGCTCATTGTGCTTCATTTTGTGATGGGAGTTTTATTGATATTCTCCTTTCTTGGTTATATGCAGTTTGTACGGAAGACACTTTCACTACGTTGGGAGTTTATCCCTGTATTCGTGTTTTCCTCGATTGCCTGCCTTGTTTTTCTGAGTGGTTTGGCAGGGCAGCTCTTTACGGGCAGCCTTGTCATTCTGATTGCAGGTTTGCTTTTGTATGGGCGGAGGTTGTTTCTCAGACTGCGCCAAGGGGCGTCATTGCGTATGTCCTTTTCCATATTCCAATTTTCATTCCTGGCAGGGACTTTCGTTTTCTTGCTGGTACTCTTTCAGAACCAATTAACGCACTACGATAATTTCTCCCACTGGGCTATCGTATTGAAGCAGATGCTGAGTACAGATGCCTTTCCGACGCCAGACTCCAGCCTGATTGATTTTAAAAACTATCCGCTGGGGACTTCGTCATTTATTTATTATGTCTGTCGCTTCATGGGGCACTCCCAGTCCGTGATGCTCTTGGCACAAGGTCTGCTTATCTTCTCCTGTTTTTATGCCATGTTCGGCATCGTTTCGGAGAAGAAACGTTTTCTTTTGTACGCTTTTCTCGGACTTGGGTTATCTACACTTTCATTTTTCAATCTTACGATTCGGATCACCAATCTGCTTGTAGACTTCTTGCTTCCAATTTACGCGCTCGCTATTCTGGCGGTGATCTACCAATATCGGAATGAGATCAAAAAGGCATGTATTGTCGTTCTTCCGCTTGCGGGATTACTAACCATCATCAAAAGTACGGGTGTTATTTTCGCCGCCATCGGCCTGATCTTTCTGGTATATACATGGCTAAAACATAAGCAAAAGTTCAGTTGGAAAACAGCACTCGCTGTAGTGGGTACGATCTGTGGTGCACTAATTCCCTACTTCGGCTGGAGCTGGAGAATGGCAACGGTGTTCCAAGGCATCGATAACAAGTTCGATGTCGCTACTTCGGGGATTCAGGCCGGCAAAACGCCGGAGCAGATGCAGGAGATTCTGTGGACTTTCCTGAAGGCCAGTACAGATCTGACAACACGGCCAGTGATCGGGATTGTTATTTTTCAGCTTATTGCGATCGCAGCTTCAGTATTTGCCATCGTGGTGCTTAAGAAGAAGTGGAACTTATGGAAAGCACTAATTGCGCTGGACGTTGTTCTGTTACTGTACTATGCAGGCATTCTGGCGTTGTACCTCTTCTCCATGCCACTGGATGAAGCAATTGTCCTGGCAGGCTTTGAGCGTTATGCATCGAGTATCGTGGTGCTGTTCGCTGGTGGGCTGGTGTTGTGCGCTGCGATCGACTTGGAGCGTTCATTCCATTATCGGATCGGTGAAGTGCCTGATTATCAATCCTTTAAGACGGTCGAGACGAAAGGTCATTATCAAAAAGGCATTATCGGCTGTATGGCGGTTGCCGCCACCATCCTTTTGTCCGAATACAACGGTATCGTGTCTATCGCCCAAAGTTATGATACAACGCTCCCTTACAAGATTCATGCGGTTACCGGTGATCGGTGGTACTCAGGTGGGCAGGAGGATAATAACAGATATCTCTTCTACGCCTCAGACAGGGACCAGCAGGTCACAAACTATTACATGCAATATGTAGGGAAGTATTTCTTGTATGCTCCACATGTGGACGGGATCGTGTTGTTCTATGAGGACAATATGGACAACCTGCTGAGCGGCTACGATTATCTGGTGGTTGTCGAGACGGATCTCAACGCCAAGTGGTTGCTGAAAAAGCATTATAGCATCGACATGCAAGAGGGTATATACAAGATCACCCGCTCCGGGGATCAGATCGTTCTTACGTTGACTTAAGGTTATAGATTCTGTTCTGGTCAAGTCATTCATAATGCTGGATGGGATGGGAAGAGGCAAATGCTGCGCTTAGCTAGCATCTGCCTCTTTTTAAACTAAGTAGCTACTCTGGTGGTTGAGAGATAAACAAGCTAATTCCAGTCACCGGAATTGGCTTGTTTATTTCTCTTAACTGTTTGCTAATGAAGGCCTTGCCATGTTAGAAGTAATTCGTCCCTTTCATCTCGTGGTATGAGCAAGCAATTCACACAAATTACCATGTCGCATTTCCTTTTCCCCTCTTCTACTCCTTTCGGTCAATAGATAGGATGGGCAATAAAATGTATAGTAGGACTTTAATGTGAATGACCGATGATGCTTACAAAAGCGTTGAGGTGAGAGACGGATTGTGAAAGCGAGAAAAGGAGTGGGGAATACATAATGAAAAGAAAATGGATGGTTGTCATCGTTGTTTTGCTGGCGATTGGGCCCTGGATGGGATTGTGGCCGTTGCCTGTTCAGGCGGCACATATTTTCAGCGGAGGGGGAATTGGCAGTCCAACCGATCCGTATATCATTCGAACAGCAGAGGATTTGGATCATGTTCGAGATGACTTGACGGCAAGTTATAAGCTTCAATCTGACATTGATTTAACCTCCTACAGCAACTGGCAGCCGATCGGCACCTCATCCGCTAATGCGTTTAAAGGTCAATTGGATGGAGCTGGTTACACGATTAGTGGAATGACAATCGCCTCTTCTGCTGATAATATCGGTCTGTTCGGTTATGTGCGCGAGCCTGCAACGATTTACAATGTGCGATTGGAGAATGTGAATATTACATCTTCTAATGCAAACGGCCAAGTCGGTGGACTTGTTGGTATAGCCTCTGCTTCGAGTACTTACCTTATGTTAGACCGTATTTCAGTAACCGGTGAGATACATAGTAATGGTTTTTCAACTGGCGGCCTAGTCGGACAAACTTCATTAATTGCTCTGGTGAATAGCGATGCTCACGTCCGCACATATTCGAACGGCAATACTTCTGTAGGAGGATTAGTGGGGGTTAACAGTAATAGTATCATCAAACAGAGTTACGCAACAGGTGATGTGTCAAGCAGCAGAAATGCTGGCGGGTTGGTTGGTTATTCTGGTGGTAGTAGCAATGTTCTCAACAGTTATGCAACGGGTCATGTGACGGGCGTTAGTAATGCGGCTATCGGCGGGTTAATAGGTGCGGGGAACTCTGGAACTGTTGAGAATAGTTATGCAACGGGGACTGTCACGGGTGACAGCGGCTTAACTGGTGGTTTGGTCGGAGATAACAACCCTATCATCATCGACAGCGGTATCTCCATCGCCAACTCCTATTGGAACTTGAGCGATAATCCCGGGCTCAAAACGACTGGCAACCAATCGGGAACAGACGGAGCAGTGAGTCAGGACGCGATGAAAGAGTGGGCCACTTATATAGGGTGGGATTCCGCGATTTGGGGCATTCAAGAGGACGTGAGCCACCCCTACTTGAAATCTTTCTCTCCCGTGTTGAGGGTGGATCCGCTCTCATCAGCGACGTATTCCACTGAACCAGGGGATAATCAGTTCATGATCTCGGGTTATGTCCGGGATGGTAGCATCGGCGAGCCTTTGGAAGTTAGCTATACGATAAAGGATGCTTCTAATGGTACTGTAACTCAAGATGTATATGCAATTAACGCTACAAGTAGCAATCAGACCTTTAACTTTCCGGTTACGCTAGAAGAGAGCAGCTACACACTTGGAACCTATACGATTAACATAACAGCAAGCGATTCTGTTCCAGCGCACGAACAGTTGCAATCCTTTACGTTTGAGGTAGAGGATAAGACACCTCCAGCGGCACCGATTATTACGATTCCGAGCAACGGACACATGACGAACAATGCGACGCCAACGGTTAGCGGCACGTCGGAAGCGGGAGCTACGGTCACGGTTGTACTGGACGGAACTGTTGCGGGAACGGCAACGGCAGGGAGTAACGGAAGCTGGGCGTGGACGGTAGAATCGCCATTGCCAGAAGGCACGCATATGGTGAAGACGAGGGCAAGCGACGTAGCGGGCAATGTGGGCCCGGATTCAGCGATAAATACGTTCACAGTGGATGTGACGCCGCCGATCATTACGTTGATTGGAAGTCCGTCCATGCAAATGCAGGTAGGCAGTGCCTACACAGATCCTGGCGCAAAAGCGCAAGATGCGGTTGATGGCGAGTTGACCTCGCAGATCAAGGTGACCGGAACGGTAAATGTGAATCGAGCGGGAAGCTATGTACTTACTTACAAAGTGCAGGATAGCTCTGGAAATGCAGCCGCGTCCGTGCTTCGGACAGTAGATGTCGTAAGCTCCGGTGGAGGATCAGGAGCAGGAGCAGGAGGATCGGGATCATCCAGCGTAGAGCAATCGCCTAACGCAAATCTGGCTCAATTAACTCTTCGTGTTGGAGGTTCCACAGAAGAACTAACGCCTCAATTTGCTCCAGAGATTACGGAGTATACCATGGAGACATCTGGTGAACAACTGGTGCTTCACTGGGTTGCCGCTGATTCGAAGGCAGTCGTTAAGCTGCTGAGTGAGCCTGTAATTGATACGACAAGCATTCCTTTAGTCGTGGGAACTCAGACGATTAAGATTACCGTCCAAGCGGAAAATGGAACCCGTAAGGTCTACACCATTACGGTTACACGTCTTGACGATAACGAAAACGCATCTTCGAGTCCCGAATGTGCTTTTACAGACATTCAGGCTCACTGGGCAAAGACGGATATTTGTGAAGCAGCAAGATTGCAGATCGTTGAAGGTGTGAATACAAGTAGCTTTGCTCCTGATAGAACGGTAACACGGGCGGAGTTTGCCGTCATGTTACTGCGGACACTCCAGATTCCAAGCGTACAACAATCAGCTTCCAATCCTTTCAGTGATAAGGACAGTACACCCGTATGGGCGCAATTGGCCATTCACACGGGAGCAGTCGAGGGAATTCTCAACGGTTACCCGGATGGAACATTTCGCCCCCAGCAGGAGATAGATCGTGCAGAAGTGGCGGTAATGCTTGCAAAAGCACTAAAGTGGGAGATAGATATCGAGCCGGATCTAACCTTCTCTGACCAGGCAAGCATTCCAGCTTGGGCACAATCTTATGTGAAAGCTGCACACGAGAATGGGCTCCTGCAAGGTCGGGGAGACAACCAATTCGTACCGGATGGAATGACAACCAGAGCGGAAGCGGCTATCGTAATGCTGAGACTCTGGAAGTCACTGTACTAATCTCAAGCAGAAATAGAACGTACTGCAACTTGTTGTCTTGTATTAGAGAGACCTATATAATGTGGAGAGAAACTCCTGTTATATAGGTTTTTTTATATATTACTCTTCTAATTCATCCATAAAGGACCTACCTCATGAATTCCACAATAGAGCTTGTTGTTATGATTGCTTCGGTAATGATGACCTGCATCATTCTTATCTCGGTATACGGTTTCAGAAAAGAGCGTGGTGTGAAGTATCTTCTCGGTGTCATTGTATGCCGAATTATTTACTCCATCGGTGTCGTTCTGGAGAAAAGCAGCTATGAATTAGGAGACAAGCTGATTTTTCGCAATGTACATCAAACGGCTCTTAACTTAATGGTGCCTTTCTTCTTATTGTTCACCCTCGAATTAATCGGCCGAGACAGGTTTCTTAGACCCCGCTGGAAGATTGCGCTCTTCATATTATTCGCACTCTGGTCACTGCTCATGTGGTTCAATTCAGAGTTACATATGATCTATCGATCAATAGAACTTCATGATGGTCATTTGGCCATAGTAAAAACGGGATATTCCATGATGTTCTCGATGATTTGTTATAGTATTGTAGTTATATCTTTTTATTTGTTATTTCAATATATCCGGAATATTCGCGGTGATTTGCGTAAACCGATCATGTGGGTTCTGTTTTTCGCCTCTTTTTCCGTTGTTTTTGAGATTGTTAGATTCGTGCACCCTGCGTGGTCGCCGTGGCTCCTTTCGTTTACGGTATACTGCAGTTTTATAGGTATGATCATGCTCGTGATCGTGTTGCGATTCAAGTTTTTCTCTATCGTTCCATTTGCAAGGAATATGGTGCTTGATACACTACAGGAGAGCATTCTAATTGCGAATGCTTCGGGCAAGATCATCGACAACAACAAACAAGCCTCCGACTGGTTCTCGAAGCTGGGTCATCCCTCCATTTCTGGTCAGAATATTACGGAACTGCTTGCAAGATGGCCCAATTGGTACACGTTGTGCGAGTCTATGCAACCGGGCAATGTCGAGATTGAAGTTTGGTTGGATGGCGAAAGAAAAATGTACAGTATTAACGTATATCCGCTGCATACGCAGCGTAAGCAGAGACAAGGGGTTATCTCTCTGATATTCGATATTACGGAGAAACAGCAGCATTTGGATCAAATTGCTCAACTCAGCCAATTGAAGGATCAACTGGTTACAATCGTATCACACGATATTCGTACTCCCTTGGCGGTGCAGTTTCAACTCGTTGAGTTGTTGGAAGAAGACAGAGAAAACTTCAGTCCAGATCATCGGGAAATCATTGAGCAGTTGGGGAACCAGACTCGGACTACACTGGGAATGACTAATAATTTGTTAGAATGGTTCCGCAGTCAGAGTGAAGACATGGTGCTTCGTCCACAGCTATTGGAGTTAACTGAAGTTGTGGAGGAATGCTTTCATATGCTGCATATTCAAAGTGAGGTTAAACAGATTAGGGTGAATTACAGTATTGCTCCAGGCACTCGTGTGTATGTAGATCGAGAAGCACTTGGATTAATTATTCGCAATCTGTTATCCAATGCTATTAAATTTACTGGGGTTGGCGGCTCCATCCATGTATCCGCTCATCTATCGGGAGAAAAGGTAACTGTTTCCGTCCGCGATAATGGGATCGGTATGGAAGAGGAGTACGTGCGACAATTATTCGGAGAAATGCAGCTGGGTTCATTGCCGGGCACCTTGGGTGAGAAAGGTACGGGACTTGGGCTGATCGTGAGCCGACAGTTCGCCCAGCGAAGCGGCGGAGTCTTGTGGACGGAAAGCAAATTAGGCGAAGGAAGTGTGTTTCACTTCACCATGAGAGGCGGAACAGGAGATGAAAGTTCTTATCGTGGACGATGAGTCCGCGATGCTGCTCGCTTTGAAGCAAATGCTGTCGAATATGGAAGGCGTTGAGCTTGTCGGAAGCTTCCGAGATGCAGCAGAGGCACTGGACTTTGTCCGGGGCAGCAACGTGGATCTAGCTATTTTGGACATCATGATCGCTGGGGACGATGGATTAGAGTTGGCTCGCAGCTTGCGCTCGATTCGTGCTGAACTTGATATTGTGTTTACTACCTCCCACGCAGAATTTGCGCTGAATGCCTATGACGTTTATCCATTAGACTATATGGTCAAGCCAATTTCTAGAATTCGGCTGGCCCAGACGATCACAAGAGCAATGAATAAACACAGTATTTCGTCGGATGACTTAACTGAGAAATGGACTGATAACCATGCAGACAATGAAGACGAAACTATATCTAATACGTCATATGTGGTGGAAGCACCGGCGCTGGTCGCACCACTGACATCGCGAGAGAGAGAAGTGTTACAGGGCATTGCAGCTGGATCAACTAACGAAGAAATAGCCGAACAGCTACAGATCAGCTTGAGCACCGTCAAGGTTCATGTAAGACATATATTCTCGAAACTTGAGGTACATAATCGTGTTAGTGCGGTTGCCCGGGCACATGACCTTGCGGTTATAGGTAGCGGGGGGAACCCTATCATACGCAGGGGTAAGTTTCTTCATGAAAAGAACGACCCCGGATTATTATGAAGACAGCAAGTAGCTTAATGAACATGGGGGCATCGTATCATAAAATAAAATAGCTTATATTTGGATACACCATTGTTCTCTTCAGCTATAGCTAATAACTATAACGGGCTATTACTCTTTCGTAGAACGGTTATTCCGATCGGATATGTTATATTTAATCAAATAATGATATACGGGGAGATTAAACTATGAGCATACAAACCGAACCTAAACAGCGAACCGTCACTCCATTTCGATATGATATTGTTGGTAGTTTCCTGCGCCCGAGTGCGTTGAAAGATGCCAGATTAAAATACCGGAGCGGCGAAATCACCGCGGAACAGTTGAATGAAGTCGAGAACGCCGAGATTGTGAAACTCGTACAAAAACAAAAAGAAGTTGGCCTTCAAGCTGTAACCGACGGCGAATTCCGCCGCTCTTGGTGGCATCTGGACTTCTTCTGGGGACTGGATGGTGTAGAGCGGACGATCATCGAGGAAGGCTACCGATTCAACGGTGCGACGTCCAGACCGGAAACAGCTCGCCTGACCGGTAAAATCAGCTATAGCAGTCATCCATTTGTAGCGCATTATGCCTTCTTGAAAGAAGCGGCTGGGGAAGACGTCGTTGCCCGTCAATCTATTCCAGCAGCTGCACAGTTCCTATTTGAATTGGACCGGGCAGATAACGAGGAAAGCACACAGGCCATCTATCCGAACCGCCAAGAGCTTCTCTCGGACATTGCTGGGGCGTACAAAGCATCCATCCTGGCTTTCTATGAAGCCGGCTGCCGCAGCATTCAGATTGATGATTGCACGTGGGGGGCACTGTGTGACCAACAGTTCATCGCAGTGATGGAGCAGATTGGTGTTAATGTGGAAGAGTATGCAAACGAACTTGCAAAACTGAACGAAGAAGTGGTATCTGGCCTGCCAGAAGACCTCGTGGTAACCACCCATGTCTGCCGCGGTAATTATGTTTCAACATTTGCAGGAGTCGGTGGGGGCTACGAGCCGATTGCACAAACACTTCTGAGCATCGATAACTACTCTGGTTTCTACCTGGAGTTTGATACGGAACGGGCTGGTGACTTCAAGCCACTTCGTTTCCTGAAGGACAATCAGCAGGTGGTGCTAGGCCTCTTCTCTTCCAAATTTGGAGAGCTGGAGAACAAGGAAGATATTCTGAAACGGATCGAGGAAGCCAAGCAATATGTTGATCTGGATCGAATCTGCCTGAGCCCGCAATGCGGCTTCGCTTCCACGGAAGAAGGCAACCATCTGACCGAGGAACAGCAATGGCGCAAGCTAGCCTTTATTAAGGAAATTGCTGAAGAGCTCTGGAAGTAACCTTCGTATCGTCATTTATCATTCACGCATGTGTTATGTATAATTAAAACAAACCGTTAATTCAGCCGTACGGACTATTATCCGTATGGCTTTTTAGTGTAATCCTCTTTTCTGAGGGGATGTTTAATCAGAGCCCATATATGCAGGTCGTTAAATAAGATACAATGATATTGTATTGTAGAAAGCCGAAAGCGGCCTACATCTAAATCCATTTAAAAGTGGTGAATTCATGAAAGAAATGCATAGTCAGATCAATCGGAAAACGTATTACATCTCAATGCTTACGATTATTGCTCTGATGTTATCGGGATTAATCCTGTCCACGACCGAATTGAACGGGGTTACGGTGGGGTATGTGATCCATTGCCTATGCGTAACCGTTCTGGCCGTATGTCTATTGCTGTATCCAAAGGTGGAGACGTTTTCCTTTAGATTAAGCATCATTCTGATCGGGTTTGCATACTTCTATACGCTTGCTTTTTTGTATCCTCAGTCGTGGACAACCTATATCCTTATTTGTCTTCTTCCGGCCCTTGCAATCCTGTTCTATGACCTGAAATTATTCTATTGCTCGTTGATTCTAAATGGGATTTTAATTCTCATTACGTTTGGTTACAATCTTCTGTATAACCAAGGGAACGAGTATGCATACATACATACGGATGTGATCGGTAATTTTATCAATATTATGGCGAGCCAAATTATTTTATTTCTTATTTTCCACCTGACCTTTTCTCGGATGAGGAAGCAACAACTGTATTTTGAACAATTGCAGCAATCGGAGCGGTTGAAAATGATTGCCCATTTAACGGCTGCTGTTGCACATGAGATTCGTAACCCAGTGACGGTTGTGCGAGGTTTTTTGCAGCTGTATCGAGAAGATACCTCTTTTGAACAACCGGTCAGAAATAAGTTTGCTTTGATGATTGATGAGCTAAATACCGTTGAACAGGTGACCTCTCAATTTCTGACCCTTGCTAAACCCAATAGAGAACTCAGACCAGAGAAGGTGGATGTTAAGGAGGTTCTTGAGGGTGTGACCGGTCTGCTCAGCTCCTATGCGATGTTGTCGGACAAACATATGGATGTGCAGGTGGATGAGGATTGCATAATTCTTATTAATACGATTGAGTTCAAGCAGTTACTGATTAACCTCATCAAAAATGCACTGGAAGCTTCGGAGGCGGGTACAACCGTCAAGGTAACAGCGAAGCGAGTGAAGCAGTGGGTGGAGATGCGAATAACGGATCAGGGAAGTGGTATGACAGAGGAAGAGGTGAAATCACTGGGGACTCCATTTTATTCATTGAAAACGAATGGGACAGGGCTGGGATTGATGATCTGTTATAACATCGTGGAAAAATATGAGGGAACGATTGAATACCACAGCGCCAAAGGTCAGGGGACCTCGGTAACTATTCGCTTTCTAGCTAAAACCGATTAGACCAAAATGAAATAGCGACAGTTAGGACAAAGGGATCTTTGTCGCAACTGCCGCTATTTGTCTATTTTGCATGATATCGCCCTTTAGGCACCACCATTGGTGATCCCGAAACGGGGTCTTCAATAACCGTACATTCCAATCCGAAAATGTCTTTGACCTGTGGGGCGGTTATCACCTCTGAGGGCGTGCCTTCAGCCACAAGTTTTCCGGTGTGAAGCGCAAAGATATGATCTGCATACCGTGCCGATAAGTTGATATCGTGCAGTACCATCACAATAGTCGTTCCATGCTTGCGGTTCAGCTCGGTAAGCAGGTCCAGAATCTCGACTTGATACGTGATGTCCAAGAAGGTCGTCGGCTCATCGAGAAAGAGGATATCTGTCTGTTGCGCCAGCGCCATGGCAATCCACACACGCTGACGTTGTCCGCCTGAAAGCTCATCAATATTGTGATTGGCAAACTCGGTAATGTTCATAATGGTCATGGCTTCGGCTACTGCCTCATAATCTTTCTTGGTCCAGCCACTGAACAAGGACTGGTGTGGAAATCTTCCACGGCCAACCAGATCCGCTACCGAAATACCTTCCGGAACAATAGGAGACTGCGGGAGTAGTCCGATCACGCGAGCCAATTGCTTGGGCGGGATCTTGCTGATGGCTTTGCCGTCCAGCGTAATGCTGCCGGAGGTAGGCTTAATGAGCCTGGCCATCGTTTTCAAAAGGGTAGACTTACCGCAACCATTAGAGCCAATAATCACGCTTATTTGATTACTCGGTATAACGATATCCACACCGTGGATAATGGTTTTATTTTCATATCCGGCAACGAGTTGTTTCGCTTCAAATACATGTGTCGGTTTCATTATAACTCCCCCTTACGATTCATTCGGATTAACAGGAAGATCAGATACGGTGCTCCGAGTAATCCGGTAATGACGCCTACGGGGAATCTGTACTCAAAAGCAAACTGTCCGATGAGATCTGAGGCAAGAACCAGATTGACGCCAACCAGACCTGCCGGGAGAATGTTCGAAGAGCCAACACCTACGAGTCTCTTCGCAATAGGTCCCGCAAGGAAGGAGACAAAGGCAATCGGGCCTGTAGTGGCGGTAGCAATGGCAACCATGCAGACCGCACTCACAATAAGCGCAATTCTGGTCTTATCCGTGTCTACGCCTAGTGAAAACGCCGATTGTTCTCCGAGTTCCAATATACTAAGGTGTTTGCCGAGCATCATGATGATGGGTGAGCAGATTAGCACGGTAATCACGAGAGGTGGTAGTGCACTCATCTGAGAGCCGTTCAGACTACCTGTGAGCCATCGGATTGCGGCAGGGATATCCTTTTCAGAACTAACCAGTAGGAGATAGGAGATGACCGCATCAAGCATGGCTTGAATACCGATCCCGATCAGTATTAACCTTCCGATGGAGAATATTTTTCCTCTGGAGAGTACATAGATGAACAACACCGTAGCCAGACCTGCAATCACTGAAGCCAGGGAAACAATGGCTCCGCTTGCATGAAGCACGACGATACAAAACACAGCCGCAGCGCTTGAACCTGATGTGATCCCGATAACATTAGGATTCGCCAGCGGGTTCCGCAACATAGTCTGGAAGGTATAACCTGCAATACCGAAGGCAAATCCAGCAAAGAGACCTGTGAGCATTCTCGGTAAACGTATGGTATTTACGGCAAAAGAGACACCTTTGATCTTCTCTCCCGAAAGAGAGCTGATGACATCTTTAAGTGGATAGATTGTGTTGCCGAGCAAAAGCATGGCGCAGCAAAGAGCACATGCAAGTATAGCAAGTAGACTGGTGACAAGTATCCAGCGGCGACGTCGATGACGTCTGCCCGCCATAATAAATTCAATCGATTGATCTCTCATAATGAACGCACTTTCGATCGCATCGCGAGGATGATTAATATTGGAGCACCTATAAATGCGGTAACGACGCCGACTTCAAGCTCTCCAGGGTTGCTGATGAGTCTGCCACCGACATCGGATATCGTTAGAATGATCGCTCCGGCTATGGCTGACATGGGTATGACAAAACGTAAGTCGGGGCCCAGTATAAGGCGTATGACGTGGGTAGACAGCAATCCGATGAAACCAATAGGTCCAGCCAGTGCAGTAGCTGCTCCGCATAATAGAACCCCTGCAAGAGCCGAGATGAATCGAAGTGTTCCAGTTCGCACACCGAGTCCTGTTGCAACATCGTCACCCAAAGCTAAGGCGTTCAGTGCCGGTGCTGTAAGAAATGCAATGAGTATACCGATGAGCAGGAACGGGATGAATGTACTGATTCCACTCCAGGTTGCCGATCCTACGCTGCCCACTTGCCAGAACCTGAACTGGTCCATGACATAAGAACGAGGGATCATAATGGCGGTGACGAGTGAGGAGAGCGCGGCGCTGATGGCCGCTCCGGCCAAAACAAGCTTAATGGGCGTGGCTCCGCCACGCCCCATTGAGCCGATTCCGAATACGAACACAGCCGTTATTGCAGCTCCGGCCAGTGCCAGCCAGATATATTGATTGGCGCTGCTGATGTTCAGGAATGCAATACCCATAACCACAAACAGAGATGCCCCTGTATTGACACCCAATATACTTGGGTCGGCAAGTGGATTCCGGGTAACGGCTTGCATAAGTGCTCCTGATACGCCGAGTGCTACCCCGCATAACAAGCTGAAGACTGTTCGGGAGATCCGTTTGCGCACGATGTTTGCCCCATAAGAGTCTACTTCCGGGTGAAATAGTCCGTCGATTAACTCATGAAACCTCACGGGTCTAGAGCCAAAGACCAGTGAGGCAATCATAGTTGCACCGAGCAGGATAAAACAAATCACTAACACCAAGATGAAGTTCTTGGGGACATGTGCACGTATTCGGTTTTCATTCGGAACCGATGTACTATTCATTGATTTTGTCGATTGCTCCACTAATTAATTTCAAATAATCATCGATCGTGTAGGAAATGGACAGTGGGTTTGGCGTTCCAGCAGCAACCAAAGGTGTGTCTGCTTCAATGAACGCTACAGAACCACGTTTTACCGCAGGGATTTTACCCAGCAACGGATCAGCCTGAATGGCTTTCAGCAACTCGGCATTTCCATATCCAACGAGGATATCAGCATCATTAAGGGCTTCAGCATTCTCTGCACTTAAGCTCAGCGAGTAGCTGTTAGGGTCTGTAATTTGGCTTGTGATACTTTCTGGAATAACCAATCCTAGCTCACCCAGGAATGATACACGAGAATCTACAGGTGTATAGATATGAAGTTTGGACATGTCTTCAGCGGAGAAGTTAACCCAAACTACTTTTTTGTCTTTGATCTGAGGATATGCAGCTAATTTTTCGTTAACCATAGCCTCCGTATCTTTGATCAGCTGCTCGCCTTCTGCTTCCATACCCATACCCTTCGCATTGAAAGAAACCTGCTCGCGCCATGTCGTTGCCCATGGAGCCGTTGGGTAAGCTACAACCGGAGCAATTTCACTAAGAAGATCGTAGTCTTCCTGAGTGATACCGGAGTATGCTGCAAGAATAACATCTGGGTTGGAATCGGAAATGGCTTCAAAATCAAGTCCGTCTGTATCTTGGAAAACGTTCGGGTCGGTTACACCGAGTTCATCGAGTTTCTTCGCAGTCCAAGGCAGCAGTCCGCTGTCATCCTGAACACCAAAGTTAGCTGCCGAGAAACCTACAGGAACTTGTCCAAGCGCGAGAACGACATCTTGGTTCGCCCATTGTACTGTAGCTACACGTTCAGGCTTTTTCTCAATAACCGTTTCGCCCAAAGCATGTTTAATTGTAATTGGATATCCGGCATTCTCATCTGTAGCGGCTGGTGTTTCGGTAGCTGCTGTGTCACCTGCAGCAGGAGTTGCCGCTGGCTCTGCAGTCTTACTTCCACAACCAACTAATGCCAGGATAAAGACCAGTGATATCAGTAACGCCGTTAATGGAAACTTTCTCTTTGTATTCATGTGTTTCCCCTTCCTGAATCGTAAAATGTATTTGGTAGTGCTGAACATCCTGGTTGAACAATTACATCCGTTGGGATGTAAAAAAGTAGATATATAAAACGTTTTATACATATGATAATGATTATCAACATCAATAAATATATCTTTTTATTAAAGGCAGTGTCAATGAAAAAATTGTAAAGGGTCATATCATATTAGGGCTACATTTGTTAGGGAGGTATTCTAATATCCGTTCTTAACTGAAAAATGGAGAAGAAAGGCGTCCTTGTAAGTCTGGTGAGTGATGAAGCGGATCAGACGAAGTAGTTTCTATTAGAGAAGATGTAGTATGTAAGAAAAATTTTAATTCCTCATTATAATATTAAACAATAACAAAGAAGGCCGCAGATCATTCTGACGGCCTTCTTTAATATACGTTGGAAAAAGAACGCTCGGTAACACCTTATCGCCCAGTTCCGCATCAATATTATTCCACTTCGATCTCCTTCACGGTCTCTCCCTCAACCAGCACGGGCTGATAGTAGGTGTTCGTTGGCAGATCCTTTTTGCCTTGCAGGTTCTTGATCACCCAGTCGGCAGCATCGCGGCCCATTTGCTCTTGGGGATGGGTTAGTGTTGTTAGCCTTATGTTGGCGTTCTTGGCGATGTACGAATTGTCCTGTCCAATGATGGATAACTCATCCGGGATCGAGATGCCGAGTTGCCTACAGGCGTGCACGACCTCTAGTCCCACCTCGTCGTTATAACAGACGATCGCGGTGAGCGAATCCCTGTTTTCGTCCAGATACGTGGCTACATTAGAAGATAAATCCGGTTTCGATGCGGTATCAAAGGAAAGCACTTGCTCAGGATGGAACCTTAACTTCGCTTCACCCAGTGCCTTGATGTATCCCTTCATCCGATACTTTCCTTGTAGGTCATCCATTTTCGCAATAATGCCAATCTGGGTATGGCCTTTGGCGATCAATTCAAGTGTGGCAAGATAACTGGACTGCACGTCATCCAGACAGAAGAACGGAACCTCCAGCTCCTCATAAAACGCATTAATCATCGTAAACGGTACATCCTGCTCTTTGAACGAAAGGTAGTATGCGATGTTGGGATTGTACAGATTACTTTTGGTCGGTTCGACAATCAGGCCATCCACGCCGTAGGAGAGCATCATTTCAAGTGCTTTTTTCTCCTGTGTTACATCATTATTGGTGCTGGCCAGCAATAACGAGTAGTTGTCCTCATTCAGACGACTCTCAATGCCGCGGATAATGGACGGAAAGATGTAATCCGAGATGTATGTTGTGATCACACCGATCGTTTTCTTCGACGTATGGCCGCCTGATCGTGATCGATACTGATTGCTAACGTAAGTTCCTGAACCCTTTTCGCTTCGTAAAAACCCTTCGTTCGATAACTCCAAAATAGCCTTCCGCACCGTCTGGCGACTCACGTTGTAGCTATCCTGTAATGCCGACTCCGTAGGGATCTGTTCGCCTATGCTATATGTCCCCGAAAGGATATGACTCTTTATATCATCAATGATGACCTGGTATTTTGGCTTCACGTAGTCCACTTCTTTCATCGTTACTCATCTATATCAATGTTATTGTTCAAATAGTTGTACGTACATATTTTAGCATGATTCAGTTGGAATGCATATAAAACAGCATATTTTTTGAAATGAACCGTACATATCCGGCCTTTTTAGATAGAAGTGTACCTTACAGCATAGCCAATTTATAGCTGTTTGAGACCTTTGAATGGTCAATTAGAGTACAATATGTGTCCTTTGTAAGTATAACTATTATATATTATTGACAAATGTACGTACAAAAAATATACTAAGGCTGTCAGAAAAGGAAAGCGCATTCTTTTAAGAAGACAGATTTTTTGAACCACCTTTTATACCAAAATCGTGATTAGTCACTGCCATAAGTAGAAGTTTCACCTTATATATGCATCCTATGGGATGTCAAATCGCGACCGGAGAGGGGATACACGTGATTATGAGTCAATTGGACTTGAAAGAAGCCATTACCAAGGGTGCTACTTCGCTCGGAATTGAATTTGGATCAACGCGGATTAAGGCGGTGTTGATTGACGAGCGTTTTGAAACCATCGCGTCAGGCAGTTATGAATGGGAGAACCTCCTGAAAGATGGATATTGGACGTACAACCAGGAGGATATCATCACAGGTCTGCAAACGGCTTATCGTGAGATGAAGCAAGATGTGGAACAGAAATACGGAATTACGCTGCGAACGGTCGGTTCTATCGGATTCTCGGCCATGATGCACGGATATATCGCATTGGATAGCGCAGGTGAAATGCTGGTACCTTTCCGAACCTGGCGTAATGCTACGACGGGAGCAGCTGCAAGGGAGCTAACGGAACTTCTGCAATTCAATATTCCGGAACGCTGGAGCATCGCCCACTTGTACCAAGCCATTTTGAACGAAGAGGCACATGTGCCACAGATCGATCACCTGACAACTTTGGCTGGATACATCCACTGGTTGCTGACGGGCAATAAGGCGATTGGGATCGGCGATGCATCAGGCATTTTCCCAATTGACGAGTCTACACATAACTATCACCCATCCATGATCCAACAGTTCGACGAACAGGTCGCAGGCAAAGGTTATCCGTGGAAAGTCGAGGACCTTCTGCCCAAGGTATATCTCGCGGGTGAGAATGCAGGTGCATTGACGGAAGCGGGAGCCAAGTTGCTCGACCCTTCGCAAGATCTGCAAGCAGGCATTCCGCTCTGTCCGCCAGAAGGCGATGCCGGAACAGGTATGGTGGCAACGAATAGCGTGCGAAAACGTACGGGGAACATCTCTGTGGGCACATCCGTATTTGCGATGATTGTACTGGAGAAGGAATTATCCAAAGTGTATCCCGAGATTGATATGGTCACCACGCCAGATGGTAGCCCAGTAGGGATGGTGCATGCCAACAACTGTTCCAGTGATATCAACGCATGGGTTGGATTGTTCCGCGAATTCTCTCAAGCGATGGGATATGAAGTGGATAACGGCAAGTTGTTTAGCGTGTTGTTTAACAAAGCTTTGGAGGCAGACCCTGATGGTGGTGGCTTGCTCAGCTATGGATACTACTCAGGTGAGAACATTACGGGACTTGAGAAAGGCCGTCCATTGTTCGTCCGCTCCCCGGAAAGTAACTTTAATCTGGCAAACTTCATGCGGACACATCTGTTCAGTGCCTTCGGCGCACTCAAGCTGGGCATGGACATTTTGACGGAGGAAGAGAATGTAGCCATTGACAGTATTTTGGCTCATGGTGGCCTATTTAAAACTCCTGTAGTTGGACAACGGATTGTAGCCGCTGCGATGAATGTACCGGTATCCGTAATGTCTACCGCTGGTGAAGGCGGCGCATGGGGCATGGCGCTTCTGGCTTCGTACATGATCAACAAGGATCAAGAGGAGAGCCTGGATGTGTTCCTGGAGCAGAAGGTCTTTAGCGATGTTGAGGGAGTGGAAGTGGCACCGGATGCATCGGATGTAAAAGGATTTGAATCATTTATCGAACGCTATCGGAGTGGACTCACAATTGAGCAATCAGCCGTAGATCATCTGGTAGAGGATGTTCAAAAAGACCGCTTTTGATTACGAAGGATGCCTAGTGGCATCATCAACATCGAATATGGAATTCAGCCGAAATGTCCGTTGCTCACGTAGCTCTATCTACGCTCCGCTACTCCATTTCTAGCTTCATCCCATCTTCTCGGTACTGAAAACCGACTTTTTGAACACACACTATTAGAGAACGGGAGGGAATAACATGTTAGAACAACTGAAGGAAGAGGTATTCCAGGCGAATCTGGAACTGCCAAAGCACGGACTTGTAAAATTCACATGGGGTAACGTCAGTGCAATTGATCGGGAAAGCGGTCTGTTCGTGATTAAACCAAGTGGCGTTAGCTACGATGTGATGAAAGCAAGCGACATGGTTGTGGTCGATCTGGACGGTAACGTGGTGGAGGGTGAGATGAAACCTTCCTCGGATACCGCAACACATGCCGTACTATATAAGCATTACTCGGAGATTGGCGGTATTGTGCACACACATTCCACATGGGCGACCATCTGGGCGCAAGCCGGACTGGACGTACCTGTAATGGGAACCACACATGCGGACACATTCTATGGAGCAGTGCCATGTGCACGTTTCCTGAACCAAGACGAGGTTGATCGCGGATACGAAGCGGAGACGGGACGCGTCATTATTGAAACGTTTGAACAGCGTGGAATTGATGTTATGGCTGTACCAGCAGTACTGCTCCATGGTCACGCACCGTTTACGTGGGGGAAAGATGCCAAGTCTGCGGTGGTGAACAGTGTCGTGCTGGAGGAAGTATGCAAAATGAACCTGTACGCGCGGCAGTTGAATAACTTTGCAAAAGAACTGCCACAAGGCATTCTGGATAAACACTATCTGCGAAAACACGGCAAAGACGCGTATTACGGACAGAAGTAATTAGGTTATAACAGTGACTGGAAGCATGTTCTGGCTTACAAGTGGTTTAGTGTGGGATTGATTTGTTCAACTATACTTTTTACACGATAACGGAGAGTGCAGAACCAATCTGAAGAAGCGAAGCGCTCGCGTTTATCACAGGATTTTCCCTTTGCAAAAAGGGAATCAAAAAATCCGGGGATAACCAGCGATCGGAAGATGGTACTGCAATCGGAGTGGTAAGTGTAAACCCATTTGTTCAACTATAAAATAATGAAATGAGGATGATTATATGTCAGCAGCAAAAGAATTCTGGTTTGTCGTCGGTTCACAGCATTTGTACGGAGAAGAAGCACTGGGCGAAGTAAAAGCCAACGCACAGAAAATCACGGATGCCCTTAACGCAAGCGGCGTACTGCCGTACCCACTCGTATTGCAGGATCTGGCGGTAAGCGCAGATAAAATCACAAGCACGATGAAAGAAGTGAACTATCGCGATGAAGTAGCAGGTGTGATCACATGGATGCATACGTTCTCCCCGGCTAAAATGTGGATTCGTGGTACGAAATTGCTGCAAAAACCTTTGCTTCACTTGGCAACTCAATTTAACGAAAGCATTCCATGGGCAACCATCGATATGGACTTCATGAACCTGAACCAAGCGGCACACGGTGACCGTGAATATGGCTTCATCAATGCCCGTCTGAGAAAACAAAATAAAATCGTTGTTGGTTACTGGGAGCGCCCAGAAGTGCAACAGCAGGTCGCTGACTGGATGGACGTAGCGGTAGCTTATAATGAAAGCTTTAACATCAAAGTCGCTCGTTTCGGTGATAACATGCGCAACGTGGGCGTAACTGAAGGGGATAAAGTGGAAGCACAGATCCAATTCGGCTGGACCGTTGATTACTTCGGTATTGGCGACCTCGTGCAATACGTGAACGCCGTAACAGAGCAGGAAATTGATGATCTGATCGCTCAGTACGGAGACCTCTACGAGTTCGATTATGGTACAAACAGCAAGGAAGCTTGGGAAGCCAGTGTACGTGTGCAAGCGAGTTATGAGATTGCGATTAAACGTTTCCTGGACGAAGGTGGTTACAGTGCCTTCACTACGAACTTCGAAGATCTGCATGGCATGAAACAGCTTCCGGGTCTGGCAGTACAACGGCTGATGGCTCAAGGGTACGGATTTGCTGGTGAGGGTGACTGGAAAACAGCTGCGCTGGATCGTTTGCTGAAAATCATGGCCCATAACGAGAACACAGGCTTCATGGAAGATTACACATACGAGATGGCCGCTGGACAGGAAGCGATCCTGCAATCTCATATGCTTGAAGTAGATCCGACACTTGCCAGCACAAAACCGAGAATCATCGTGTCCCCACTGGGTATTGGCGATCGTGAAGATCCTGCACGTCTCGTATTCGACGGTAAGGCAGGCGAAGGTGTTGTGGTATCCATGGCAGACTTCGGTACCCATTACAAACTGCTGATCAACGAAGTATCTGCATTTGAGCCAACCGTTCCAGCACCTAATCTGCCGGTAGCGCGTGTTCTATGGAGCGTGAAGCCGAACTTCCAAGATGGAGTGAAAGCATGGATCGAAAATGGTGGTGGTCACCATACGGTTGTATCCTTGAACCTGACGACAGATCAGATCGTGACGTATGCGAAGCTGGTGAATCTGGAGTACGTTATTATTAAGTAAAAGTGGATTGGCAGCTACTGCCTGAACTCATACACATTCTTTCTCTGTGGCCGGGGGTTAACCCTCGGCCCTTTGTTTGTTATGCTGAGAAGCATGATGTGAAGCTGAGCAAAAATTTACTTTTTTTCATAGAGATGGGATAAGAAATGGAGGAGGATAGATATGTACACAAAAGAAAGCTTAATGCAGCAACTAGAGCAACTTGGTTTGGATGGGCAAGGTACGGTACTCATGCACTCTTCGATGAAAAGTATAGGCGAGGTTGAAGGTGGAGCAGACACGGTGTTGGATGCCTTCAGCGAATATATGAAAGAGGGATTGTTAGTGCTTCCCACGCATACATGGTCTACCATTAATGCGGATAACCCAGTGTTCCACGTGGAAAATTCTGTATGCTGCGTGGGTATTCTTCCTGAACTATTTCGTAAACGTCCGAGCGTGGTTCGTTCGTGGCACCCTACGCACTCGGTAGCGGCACTAGGAAGGGACGCAGCGGCATTTACGAAGGACGATCATCTCTTCGATACACCGTGTGCGAGAGGTTCAGCATGGGGGAAACTGCTCGATCGGAATGCAACGATCTTGTTAGTAGGCGTTGACTTGAAGCGGAATACTTTTATCCATGGGGTCGAAGAGTGGGTGGACATCCCGGGCAGAATGACGGACGAGCATGAGATGCTGTATACGGTTTTACCAGATGGAAGCCAAATTTCGGTACCGTCTCGCAGACATTGTGGATTGCCATGGTCGGAGCATTTCTGGAAAGTAGATGAGGTATTGGTTCGTGAAGGTGCGATGCGTAAAGGCAAGCTCGGTGATGCGGTCGTAAGAGTGTGTGATGTGGCTAAGACGGCGGAAGTAATCACGGAGATGTTGAAGGATAACCCCAATCTATTCACGGACAATCTCCCTCTGGATGTAGTAAACGAATGATACAAAGAGCCGTCCGGTAAACGGATGGCTTAATACGACCACCTGATGATAGCTGAATAACTCCCGAGCAGATGATTTTCCTCTCCTGTTTGTACTCCAAACCTTCAAAAGCATTCATAAATAATCAGAAATAGATCAGCATTTCGATCAGAGGTTGGTCGGACTTCCAGTGTATGGGCTACTCACCCTTTTGGTGGTGTGATAAGATATGGTTAAATTAACCAATAAAATTGGTATAGCAGTATTGAATATAAGTGTTTATTGAAGTTTTACATAAGTGTCACTCAGAAATATGAATGATCATGTTGTCATTGTCGCATCTAAGAAGGAGAAGATTCGTGAACCCATTAGTATGGTATGATCTCTTTTTATTTGTCCTATTGTTCGGTGTAGGTGTATATGTGTTTGCTACGGTTAGAATTACGAACTTACATAAGGTGTACTTTTTATTTCACGGGTTGATGATGCTCTGGCCTTTCTGCCAATTTGCGAGTACGCTCACGAATGATTCCGGTCTGCAGTTGTTCTACGTTACGTTATCATTCGTCGCGGTCTCCCTGCTTGGGAGCGGATGGCTTCTACTGACGATCTTTATTACCGGCTATTCAGAGCGTCTGAGTGCAAAAGGAACCTTCTTGCTATTTGTCCCTGCGGTGATCGGGGCTATAGGTGTGGTCGCCAATCCATGGAATGAGTTCGTCATCCCGCTGGAGGGCGGGTATATCGAGCGGGCTTACGGCCCTTGGTTCTGGGTTGTGATGATTATTCTGGTGAGCTATTTCGTGACGTCTCTCGTGGTTCTATTCCGGGCGGTGTATTCTTCGCAGACGTCTGCCATGATCAAAAAACAGGTAAGAATCACCCTGTGGGGCATCTTGGTGTTGGCTGTTTTTGCAACAATCGATGCGATTCTGAATGTCGTTCTAGCCCGCTGGTTGCCGATTATTCCTGGCATGACTTCGCTGGGGATCTTTCTGTCGGACCTGTTCTTCGTCTATGTGATCAAAAGATACAATGTGTTCGATCTGGTCTCTATCGCGCATGAGGATGTGATCAATACCATTCCATATGGCATCCTGGTACTGGATGAGAATGAAGTCATTGTTGAAGCGAACAAAGCCTCACGATCCTTTATGGATCTGCATGTGGGGGATTCTTTTGATATGGAAGCCTTTCTGGAGTCTGTTCATGTTGTGGGCAGCTGTCGGGAGTTCGTGAATCATTATAAGAAAAAAGAAAATACCCTCTCTCACATTGAAGTGATCGTGGAGCGGGATAACAATATCCGGCACTTTATCCTGCAATCGTCTCCGATTGTGGATTCAGCTCTTGTGCCGATCGGTCATATCCTTACGTTCCAGGATGTCTCGCAGGAGCGCTTCTATGTAAAGGAGATGAATCGCCAGAACGTAACGCTACAGGAGCGAAACCAGGCGCTAGACTTGATACGTCAGGAGTTATCCGAGGCCAATCGCAAACTGGAGGAACTCGCGCTGACGGACAGTTTAACCAACTGTTACAACCGTCGTTATCTGACCCAACATCTGAATCACGAGGTCATTACCAATATTCAATACAAAACACCATTCTCACTTCTGCTGCTCGATATCGACTACTTCAAAGCGATCAATGATCGCTATGGGCATGTCATCGGGGACGAAGTGCTCGTCCGCACGGCGGAGGCCGTCAAACAATCGATTCGCAGTACCGATATCCTGACGCGTTATGGCGGGGAAGAGTTCATGATCTACCTTCCGCATACGGAGCATGATTTGGCGAATCAAATCGCGGAGCGAGTAAGAACAGCTGTGGAGTCCAACCACATTATGGTGGATCACGAGATTATGCAGGTGTCGATTACGATTAGTATTGGGATTCTTTCCTTTGAGGATTTTGAAGTTGTGCATGTACCGGACAATCCGGAGGGGTATTTGACTCAGTTATTCGCTGCGGTGGATAAGGCTTTGTATCAGGCGAAGCAGAATGGACGGAACAGAGTGGAGTTTGCGGAGTTTGAGCGGAATCAGTTCGTCTAGTATTTAATCAAAAATCAATAATGGAAGGTAGAATTCTGTAATATGAGGGTGCACCTGATTGGTCTAACCTAAAAACTCCAAATGGGCTTTGTTCGAATATCTTACGCCATAAAAAAATCTATATACTGTATTGTTTTATATTATGTATAATTTATACAGAAGCTTTATTGAGATTTCGATATCGATTTAACAAAATTTTTACATAGGGGGATTATTTTGAGGAATAAAATAGAGTATGAAGATAACGGTTTTGAGGAACGAGCAGATTATATATTAGATGATGATATTTTAAAGTGGAATGTGGATATACCTTATTTCGAGTCGATTCAAAGGAAGTTGCTTGAAAAAGGGGCTAAGGTATTAGTTGGGCCAAGGGGGACGGGAAAAACACATCAAATGAAGTTAGCCTATAACAGCAGTCTACAGGATAAGACCAAACCATTTCCTGTATATGTTTCTTTTAGTAAGTATTACTATCTTGAGCCGCTATTATCTAAAAACCCTGCAGCTATTACTGTATTTCATACATGGGTACTATGTAAGATTATATTAGGATGTATAAACTCACTAGAACGTTTGAAAAAAGAAGATAAAATAGATTATATTGGTCAATTGTCAGTAGAAGAAATCAAAAAGTTCATAGCACAATCTGAGAAAAATATTCAAGAAGACTGGCATACTACTGTTATAAATAATGTAACAATACAATTTGTAATTAATTTTATTATAGATTCAGCTTCAAGCTGTGGCAGAAAAAGAACTATACTGTTACTAGATGATGCTGCTCTAACACTTACTAAAGAATATATGGTTGAGTTTTTTGATGTATTCAGAAGTTTAAAAACAACACAGATCTCACCCAAGGCTTCAGTATACCCGGGGACTACTGAATACGGGCCGAGATTTCATTTGAAACAAGATGGAGATCCTTTTAATGTGTGGTTTGAACCTGAAGGAGCAGAGTATGAGGAGTTTATTAATCAATTATGTGAAAAAAGATTCAATGAAGTAAAAATAGATGGCAATTATAAAGAATTACTTAGGTTTGCCTCATTTGGGAACCCTCGCGCATTTATAACTCTTCTAAGAGATTTAGAGCAATCTGATTCGAGAAACCAACAGAAAAAATTCAACACTATAATAGATGCTAGATGTAAACTCCTTAATGATGAATATATTTCTATTAAACAAAAACTAAACCAATACAGTACAATTATAGATACGGGCTGGGACTTTTTTGATAGATTAGTCCATGAGGTCACACAAATCAATAAAAAATTAGTTGATAGTAATTTAAATGAAAAACAACTTATTGTTGGCCTAAGCAGTTACAACGACAAATCTCTAGATCGAATGATCAAATTCCTAATAGAAGCTGGTCTGCTATATGAGCTATCACCCGTTAAGCATGGTGAGAATAGAGAATTCAAAAGATTCATTCCGCATATTATGTTCTTATTTCAAAGGAGAGCTTTTTCGAGAAGTAAAGGATTCAATTCATCAGAAATTATACAGTTTTTGAAAAGAAAAAACAGTAAACACCCGATTCGTAAAGACAATATATATAATATTCTTGATAATGAAGCTCTAAGAAATTTAAAGTTAGATTTACCACCTTGTACAAAATGTGGTGCGAATCGTCTCAGCGAAAACCAGAAATTTTGCCATGCATGTGGATCTGAATTGATTTCTAAGTCTTCTTTTGAAAAATGTATGCAACTAACTATTGATGATATCCCTCTAACAGATTGGCAAAAGAGTAAAATTAAAGAAGAAACACAGCTTAAAACTGTAAAGGATTTTTTATCTATTTCTGATATAGGTGATGAACTACGAAAACCTCATGGGTTCGGACGTAAAAAGGCAGAGAAAATTATAAATATAGTTAATAAACTTATAGAGGAGTTCCTTGCATAGTCATGGCTAAATTTAACTATTTATTAAGTTCAAATACTTCAGCAAGTAATTTTACAACAAATGGAATATTTGATGATACTTTTGTCCATTCTCGTAAGTCTGCTATTGACGATTTCATTGAAAAGAGAAGTGCTTTATTTGCTTTGCTTAGACCATACGAAGAAAATATTGATCTTGTACCAAGAGAACTCATGAATATGATTTTGCTTGGTTGTATATCGGCTGTTGAAAGCTATGTTAGAAAAATTATAAGAACAATAATAATAGTTGATGAATCATCGAGAAAAATTTGTGAGAATCAACATCTTAAATACGGGGCGGTTATTACGCACGATAAATTTTTGTTGCCTGAAGCATTGCTTGAGGAATATTCATTTACCAATGGTTATAACATAAAAGAAACAATAAAAAAACTTACAGGAATAAAGCTCGACAATATATCAACTATAAATACAGTTTTTAAAGAGTACTCTAAAATTTGTCAACTTAGACACTGTGTAGTTCATCGCTTTGGTTTGTTAGGATCAAATAATGCTATTGAGTTAGGCTTAGCAGAGCATGGGAAGTTTCTTGAAAAACCATTACAAATAAACTTTGAGCATCTTAATGAAATGGTACTTGTATGTGAAAATTTAGTTAAAGAGGTAAATAACTATTTGTTCTGTGAAGTACTAGAAAGAACTTATAAATCAAGAACCGAGCAATGGTATTTTGATTTTCGTAGGGATAAAAAGACATTCAAAAAATACTATAGTTTATTTGTTGATTCTTCATGTGATAATAATGAAAAAGTGGTATATAAAGAATTCACAAAAAGTATGCAAGAATATTATGGGAGGAATTTTGTATAAATGGATACTCTGGCTAGATATTATACCCAAGAAAAAATATCAAGGCTACTAATTAATAAACTTGATATTAAAAGGCCTAAAAAAATTTTAGAGTTGGCTATAGGTGATGGGTCATTAAGTCTAGCGGCTTTTGAAAGGTGGAATGAAGCCCGATATTACGGTGTAGATATAGATGACACTTCAATTATAAATATAAAAAAAAATCTACCTTTTGTTGATGTCATTAACTTTAATGGGCTTGAAGATAATATAAATGTACAACTAAATATTAAAAGTTCCTCAATAGACATAGCAATTTGTAATCCACCATATTTAAAACATACAATGAGTGAGGAGGATAAAGCATTATTTAAAAAAGTCAAATTAGAAAGCTGTTTTAATAATAAACAAATAACCACTGATATTGTTTTTTTAGCTCGTAACTTAATGTTTCTAAGAGATGGACGAGAGTTGGGTATAATTTTACCGGATAGTGTAATGACGAATCATTATTATAATGATTTAAGGAAAGATCTCTTATTTAATCACAACATCAAATGTATAATTCAATTACCAGACAATATCTTTAATAAAACTGAAGCTCGCACTCATATACTGATAATACAAAAAAATATTAAAACAAATACTAAAGTTGAACTATCAAAAGCTAATAATGATGGGGATATTATCCAAAGTTTGTATGTGAATAAAGAAGACTTAGTTCACAGAATGGATTTTGACTTCCATTTTTGGGCACTAGGGCTTGAATCTCAAAATAAAAATAATGTTAGATTGGGAGAGATTACAGACTCTATTTGTAGGGGGAATAGAACCAAAAAATATCTTGATCAATTAGAGCTGGATTATTTCCATACTACAAGTTTTACTTCTAATAATTCTTTCGTTGATTATGTAACAACAAAAGAGGATTTCCCTGAAAACATAACGTTAGCAGAACCAGGAGATATATTGGTCTCAAGAGTTGGAAAGAGATGTATAGGAAATATAGCCATGGTCAAAAGTGGATATATACCTATTACTGATTGCATATATCGTGTGAGACCGTGTGATTCCTATGGTAGATTCATATTTAACTCATTCACATCGGATAAAGGTCAGGCCTGGTTTCAAGCTTATGCTCATGGAGTCTGTGCAAGAGTAATTAGTAAAACAGATTTAATTAATTTTCTTGTAGAGATGGATGGGGTAATTTGAATATAAGAGTTAGAACTCATCAGTAACCGTTGTTAGTTAGCAACGGTTATTGATATTGTTAGTCAAGAAGTTTTGAGATTTCGTTCACCACATTTGTGAATTTAATTAACTTTTCTTCGCTTAAATCACTAATTAAAATAGAATAATCATCTAATGCCTTCATTCTGGCTAGTTGTTCTTCCGTCATTTCTCCTGAAGATATAAAAAAGTTTTCAGACGGAATTTCTAACGCAATAATAATTTTCTCCACTGTGTCAATTGAAAAATTTCTCTCTCCACGCTCTACCGACCCGATATACGCATCATCCAATCCTGAAAGTTCTGCTAGTTGCTGCTGTGTTAAACCCTTCATCTTACGAATTGCTCTAATCCGTTCTCCTACCGAATTTCGTAATGTTGTCATATTAACCACCTCTCCTAAAGGTTAGGAGAGTATTGAAGTAATTAGCAGGGTTTTAAAGGCAGTAAAACATATTGAAAAAACTGCGATTAAGTACTATATTAGAATTATTGTACTACTTCTTTGTAGTTTCTAAAAGAAAATAAATAGGATACTTTATGCAGGGCATAAATGACTTGGTTTAATAGCCTAACGTAACCTATATAGAGGGAGGATCTTCTCTTTGCAAAAATCTATCCTAAAATCACTCAAACCGGACATCATTGTTGAAATGTTGGAGATGGCTGTGGCTTTTGAAAGTTGGAACAAGGTGATGGAGAGGGCGGATATGTTATATCAATGTGTGCAGTCTATCCATGAAGAGCGGCAGGAGTTTCAGTCAAAGGGAATACCTGCTCCGTATATACATACCGAGCGCCCATTGGTTTACTATTACGGGGTCAGTCATTTGATGCGGGGGATAGCTCATCAGAAGATGGGGGAAGCCGCTCAGGCGCGGGCATATATCGATCAATATGCAGATCTGGGATGGATGGAGGATCTGGATGAGGTAGGTATTCAGGTGGTGCAGGAGTTCAGGCATAAGGCACAGGTGATTCGGTATGCTCTTGAGATTGAAACCGGGCAGGTGGAACTGCTGGAGGAGTTTGTGAACTTTCTGCTTGAGCATCCGGAGGAATGGTTGGCAGGTCTGAAAGTGATTACGGAAGCAGCAGTGCGGCATAGGTGGCAGATTGATCGGGTTTTACATGTGTTTGAGGATCATATGCTGGGCGATAGCAAAGAAATTAATTCTTCAAACAACGATGATATGTACCATTACTGTTATCAGCGGGCTTTGTATGAACGGTGGATGGGAAGAGCGCAGGAGGCCGTGGAGTTCATTTTGCAGGCAATCAGGTTAGGGGATAAGCTAGGGATGGATCGGTATTTTATAAGGTGCACGGCATTGTTGGAATCATTGCGGGAAGAGGCTACAGCGGAGCAGATTGGACGGTATCGGGTGATGTTGGAGGAGATGAAGTAGGAGGGGGGCTTACTGAAACTGGTAGGATATGCCTTGAAGTGGGTATATGCATATAGGACCATAGCACCGATGAGGAGCACAGCTTGTGTTTTTACCATGGTGAAATCAGGATGTTAGCCGGATAGTTTACATATTACGCTTCTGCTAACATAGGATAATCCTATTTCAAATGAGCGGAGAAACGTATGAGTACAATCAAAGTTACCCCTGAACAACTACATCACGTATCAAATCAGGTGGATCAAGCCAGACAACAGTTGGAGAGTATACGAAGTGATCTGACGAGACAGATCATGTTCGTTCAGATGATGTGGATGGGCGCGACGCAGGAGCGATTTTACTATGAGTTCGAGCAGTCACGACCTATACTGGATAAAGCGCTGGAGAGTATGGTGAATACATCCAAGGAATTGAAGGATATCGCCACGCGTTTCCAAGATGCAGATGCTCAGAAGGTAAGTCTGGGTGGTGCAATTGGAGCAGTAGGTGCCGCAGCTGTGATGACCAAATCAACAGGTGATTCTGGTTCGGGTGATAAGGGCTATCGGATGGCGTATAACGCGATGCTTGGTAAAATGATGCCTGTGAACGAGAAAGGTGTTACGGATCAGGCTGCCCTTCAGGCTTATCAGAGGGATCAGGGAAATCTGGACTTTAATCGCATGCAAGCTGTGAATCTTGAACCGCCTGGGGAAGATATATTTGCGTTACAGATCAAGGCGTTTGAGATGGGTATTCATCCTACGACAGGAGAGCCTGTATCAGATAAGTATGCTCAGATGATGGTGACCTCTCTGAAGTTTAGTCAGATATTCATGGCGATTCAGATGGTTCGTGGGAGCATGCCGGGCAGTAAAGGACCGTTACGATTGCCTGCTTCTAATCCTGCTGTGGCGAAGATTAAGCAGCATATTGAGGCTGCTAAGGCGAAGAATGGTAAGATAGAGGGTAAAGCTACAGAGGTATTAAGAAAACCTAACATTGAAACAGAAAATGTGATAAGAAAAATAGTCTCTGGAGATAATGTACAGGATATTCGTAAACATGCTAAAAAGGTGACTGTATATGATAATTATTCTGAAATTGTTACACATGATAATAAAGTAGTAAGAATCAATAAAGATGATATGCCGAATTCTTCGTTTAACAAGTTGGATGAACTTATCCTCTTTGAAGATAGCATTTCAGATTATGGTATGAAATCATATGATAAAATCAGGAATATACAATTAGAGGATGTTCCTGATGTTGCTAAGAATACAGGCTTAAATATTTCAGACATTACAAATTTAAAGAAACATTTATTCTTAGAGAAACATGAAATTCCGAAAGCAGGAGGGATTCTGATCAAAAAAGAACATTTCTCACCTGACGATGAAATAGCATATGCTTGGCAATTAGCTCAGAAAAAAGAACTCAATCAAGCCCAGAAGGATTGGTTTAAACAATTAGCCGATCATGAACTTACTGAAGCAAAATTAATGAAGGAGGGAATTCCGTACAGACGTATAGAGTCATGGTCAGATGATAAGAGAACGTATACTGATCAACCTCCGAATGATGGCGCACATCGAAAGGCACCTGAGCAACCGGAATATGGTACATTTGAAGGCTTTGATCCATTTAAATAATCGCAAAATACTAAACAAAACTCGGAACAGTGGAGGCAATGATGAGTTATTTTTCCAAAGGAGTAGAAAGAATAAACAATATAGATTGGAATCTATCTGGTACTATAGACGAGCCTTCAAATATGGCGCTAATACAAGAATATATAAGACGAGCAGCAGTGCTAATTACATTATATGATCTAGAAACACCGTATCCTTTCTTTAAAGCTTCTCATGCAATTGGATTTGATTGTGATCTGGGTATATCAGAAAAGTGTCCTGGGTTGAGCGGGTTAAAAAATACGTTTATGAAAGGAACATGTGAAGCTTATCTAGAGTGGTTAAACTTGCAGGATACTGGAAATGAGATTGCATTGGAATTCCATGATTTGTACGAACCTCTAATTCTTCTGATTGAAAGAGGAGGATCCCTTAGAAGACGACATGGTGATATTATTGCTGGGGGTTATGCATTCCCTTTGGCAAACGCTGACTACATGTCAAAACAGGCACCTATTGATATTAGTGATGAAGGCTTGCAAGCTTGGGTAAACCAATAACTTTCTCGCCATTCAAGGCAATTTTTAAATGAAGCGGCCTACCTGCGTCCTATAAGATCGTAGATAGGCCTTTTTAATCCGGATGCATACTTAGTCAGGAAGAACAGGTTTTATATTTTCTAAATCTTTTATCGCTAGATTCTCCGCTATTTCTGAACAATCATAAGAAATGTTCGCTCTATACATTTCAGATTTATCTAATATTGCTTGATTTTTATTAGTATTACCTAATGCTGGAGCTGAACAAAATAAATGAGTAAACTAATTAAAGAAATATATTCAATAAATCAAAATATCCAGACTGATAACTCTGAGTCACCTTTAGATCATTGGTACGATAGACTTATAAATAAGAAAGTGGATGAGCTTGACTTAGAAGATGTTAGTAGAATGTTGGGCCAACATGTATTTATAGATCTTGGTATAGAAAAGGCTATAGAAATTTTATCAGAAGATCCCCTTGCTGGGGAGATGTATGATGGACATCTGTTGAAGCTTCTTTGTTCTATTGAAACGAATAATTTTAGAGACTTATTACAACTGAAAAAATTACTCCAGACTATCAAGAGTAATCTTTCTCAGTTCGAATGGGCTGATGAAGAAGATCAGGAAGAGTACGCTGAGTTATTAGAACGTTTTCTGAAAAAGGTTAGCCTTTAAAATTGTGATAACAACATCGAGGTTACTGGTCACATATGCTGGAAGACTACGAAACTGGATTGTAACTTTTCGAGAAACCCTGCATGGTTCTACATCTAAACAATCCCGGATCGTAAAGAAAATACCTACTAATCAAGCCATCATATGTAACAAAAAACATGAAGAATCCGCTCTCATCCGAGAGTCGGATTTTTTCTCGTTCTAACACCAATATAACTCTTGTCAAAACGTAATCATTACGATATGATAATACTCATTGTTTAGATCATAATGATTACGATTAAGAGAGAGGGGCATTACCTTGAATAAAAAGACGCCACTGCTAGCGCTGGTCTCCTTGGCCTTGAGCGCTGGACTGTTGAGCGCCTGCGGATCATCTGAGTCCAGTCCCGCTGCGCAGCCATCCACTGATAATAAAAATGTTCACTTCCTATATAACTTCTCCACCAGTTCCCTAGATCCACATGTGGATTCTAGCTATGTGCCGCTGCGCGCGGGCATTACGGAAACGCTGGTTCGTCTCGATGAAGAGAATCTGACGGTTGCTCCATGGCTCGCCGAGAGCTGGGAGAGCGAAGACGGGCAGCATTGGACGATCGACCTGCGAGATGATGTGACCTTCCAGAACGGCAAGCCGATGACGGGTGAGTCCGTTAAGGCATCCCTTGAGCGGGCGCTGGAAGAGAATGTAGCCATCCAGAACGCGCTGAAGATCGATACGATTGAAGCCGAGGGCGACAAGCTGGAGATCACTACAACTCAGCCGTTCCCGGAGTTCGCTTCCGAGCTGGTGAATCCCAACACGGCGATTATCGACGTGAGTGAGCCGGACATTGTGAACAAGCCTATTGGTACGGGCCCTTTCAAGCTGACTTCTTTTACCCCAGGCAGCAAGCTGGAACTGGATCGTTATGATGAATACTGGGACGGAGCATCGCCTCTGGATTCCATCACATTCTCATTCAATGAAGATGCTAATGCCCGCACACTAGCGCTTAAATCTGGACAGGTAGATATCGTATACCGTCCAGAGGTCGAGAGTCTCGAATCGCTCAAAGCGATGGACGGCATGACCGTTGAATCTACATCGACGTTCCGCGTGCATCAGCTAACGATGAACATGCAGCGGGAGAGTATGAAGGACCTTAATGTTCGTCGTGCGTTGGACGCGCTGATTGACCGTCAGGGCATCGTGGATACGATCCTGCTAGGATATGGCGAAGCTGCTATCGGACCGTTCCTGCCATCACTGCCCTTCGCACCAACCTATACGGATACAGCAACGGAATCTGGAGCTGATGTCGCTGTAAAATATCTTGGCGAAGCAGGGTACACGCAGCAAAACGGCGTGATGACCAAGGACGGCAAACCGTTGCAGTTGACGCTGCTGACGTATTCGGCTCGTGCCGATCTGCCACTAATTGCTCAAGTGTTCCAATCTGATGCGAAGAAGATCGGTATCGACGTGCAGATTCGCCAGATCGACACGCCGGAAGATTATATGGCGTCCAACCGCGACTGGGATATTGCGACGTACAGTAATTTGACGGCTCCTCGTGGGGATGCAGGATATTACCTGAATGCGACGTACCATCCGAAAGGTGCTCTTAACTTCAGCGGATCGGAAGATCCGGAGCTGACCAAGATCATCGACGAATTGAATCTCACAGTTGCACCAGAGAAGCGCGCAGAGCTAGCCGAGAAGGCAGCAAACTATGTGCATGATAACGTACTGAATTCATTCGTGCTGCATCCAGGTACGATCGTTGCCTACAACGGTAAGAAGATCAAGAACTGGGTTACCACTCGTAGTGAATATTACATGATTACCAATAAGCTGGATGTGATGTAATGTTTCGCATTTTGCTTCGAAAGTTCCTTGAGGTATTTATCTTTCTGTTGTTCATTATGTTTGTGAGTTTCCTGTTCATTCGTCTGGCTCCCGGTGATCCCGTGCTGACGATCCTGAATGTGGACGAACTGTCCGTTAGTCATGAGCAGGTCGAAGCTGTACGCGAGGAAATGGGCTTCAACGATTCGCTTCCTGTCCAGTTTGGTAACTGGTTGCTCGATTTCGTTCGACTCGACTTCGGCGTATCGTATTCAACAGGCCAGCCCGTCATGCAGACCCTGATGCGTGCGCTGCCTGCTACGGCTGAACTGACGATTGGCGCACTGCTGGTCATGCTCGTTATAGCTATCCCGCTCGGCTCACTGTCAGCACTCCATCGTGGCAGTTGGATTGACCGGGGCAGCCGCATGCTCTCCATTGTGGGTGCGGCGGTGCCGAGCTTCTGGCTGGGTCTGATCCTGATCGACATGTTCGGCGTACGCTTTGGCAATCTGCCGACCATGGGCCGGGATGGATTCACCTCACTTATTCTGCCATCTCTGACGCTGGGACTTGCCATCTCCAGCGTTTATGTGCGTCTTTTGCGTTCCAGCCTGCTAGATTCACTCAGTCAGGAGTTCGTTCGGTCCGCCCGGGCAAGAGGGTTATCCGAAAGCCGGATCTTCATGCTACACGCGTTTCGGCATAGTCTTCCGCCTGTCATTACGGTATTTGGCGTAAGTCTCGGCAGCCTGATTGGCGGAGTTGTCGTGATTGAAGTGTTGTTCGCTTATCCGGGTATCGGCAAGCTCGTTGTCGACGCGATCCGTCAGCGTGATTATCCACTGATCCAGGGTTACATCCTGATCATGGCCATCGTGGTATTCCTCGTGAATACGGCGGTTGATCTATCTTATCGTTATTTAAATCCTGAAATGAAACTCAAGGAAAAGGAGGCCCACCGATGAAAACCACTTCCCTGCCCATTCCGCCTACAAAATCTAAAAAACATAGCTGGCAGGCGATCATTGGTCTGCTGTTTGCCCTGCTGGTCATCGCGGCCTCCTTATATGCCTTTTTATACTTGAAGCATGATCATACCTTAACCGATCTGCGCGGACGATTGCAGGGCGCAAGTGCTCTCCATCCGTTCGGCACCGACCACCTGGGCCGCGATGTTCTGACACGTCTGTTGCTTGGCGGCGGCCAAACACTGGGGTATAGCTTGCTGGCACTCGGTGCTGCATTGCTGATTGGCATTCCGTTTGGACTGATTGCAGGCTATAAACGCGGCTGGGTCGACAAGCTGTTCATGCGGATCGCTGATGCTTTTCTCGCTTTTCCTGATACCATCGTCGCGATTGTGCTCAGTGGCCTGCTTGGCGCGGGAATCGGTAATCTGGTATTGGCGATCGTAATCGTAAAGTGGGTTAGCTACGCCCGTCTCGTTCGGAGTACAGTTTTATCGGAGTCCTAAAAGGATTACATTCGCATCGCCCGGACCAACGGACTATCGGACGGTCGTATCATGAGAAAGCATCTGCTTCCCCATATTGCAGGCCATGTGCTCGTGTTAGCCAGTCTCGATCTGGGCAAAATCATCCTGCTTATCTCTTCGTTGTCTTACATCGGCCTTGGCGCACAGCCGCCAACACCTGAATGGGGTGCGATGCTGAATGACTCACGGCCTTACTTCCAGTCCCGGCCAGAGCTGATGATCTATCCGGGCCTTGCCATTGTCTCTGTTGTATTGCTTGCCAACATGCTGGGCGACTATCTGCGAGACCGGTTTGACGTGAAGAAGGAGGTGCAGCCATGATTCTCTCCATTGAGGAATTGAGCATCTCCAGTCGGGATCGTACAATTGTAGATCAAGTCTCGCTGGCTGTTCGTGAAGGTGAATTCATGGCATTGGTTGGACAGAGCGGTAGTGGCAAAAGCTTGCTCTCGCAAGCCATTGGTCGTCTGCTGCCGCCCAACCTGCATGCGTCGGGGCGAGTCATGTTCGAGGGCAGTAATCTGCTCGAACGGAAACCAAAGGAGATGCGCGCCCTGCGGGGAAGCCGCATCTCGTATATTTTTCAAGACTATCAGGGAGCGTTTACGCCATTTCGCAGTATTGGTGGGCACTTTGATGAATACCAGAAGGTACATGGGGAAAAGTCTTCTGCCATCCGCAAGAAAAGGGCTGAGGAAGCATTGGAATCGGTTGGCCTTGGTGCTGAATTGCTGCGCCGCTATCCGTTCCAGTTGAGCGGTGGACAGCTTCAGCGGGCATCAATTGCTACATCGCTGATGTTGTCTCCTCGTCTGCTGATTGCTGACGAAGCAACAACGGCACTGGATAGTGTATCCGGACATCGCGTATTGGAGTTACTGGCACGCAAACAAGCGGAGACGGGCTGTGCGATTTTGTTTATAACGCATGATTGGCGCCATGTACGTCGCTATGCGAACCGCTTGGCTGTGATGAAGGAAGGGCAGATCGTCGAATCTGGCGGGAAACATCGCATTCTCGATCATCCTCAGCATGAATATACGCGCCAGTTGATTGATGCGGCTCCCGTCCTGAGTCGCTCGCTGAAGTCGGGATTGAAGGAGGCAGGAACCGAATGAAGACAACTGCAAATGATGAACGTCCTGGACTCATGCAGTCCGAAGAAGAATCTGGTGTGCGAAGCCACGATTTTGCAAAAGACGTAAACCATGTAGACATAGATAATGCAGTCATAACGACTACAGATACAGATCTTGCGGATACAGATACGAATAAAAATACCGCCGGTTCAGACAATGCTTCATCTTCCAATATCCTCAGCAATCCTGTGCTTCACGTGGAACATCTCAGTCGAACGTATGCAGGTGCAGACCGGCCGGCTGTGAATGATATTTCCTTCGCCCTGAACCGCGGCGAGTGTCTTGGCCTGGTTGGTGAGAGTGGGTGCGGCAAGAGTACGCTCGCCCGCTGTCTGCTACGAATTGAAGATGCAGATAAGGGCTCGATTACACTGGGCGGACAGGATATCGCACGGCTGAGCGGCCGACGGTTGCGACCTCATCGCCGGAAGATTCAGATTGTTTTCCAGAACCCGATGGCTGCACTGAATCCAAAGCTCAAGATTGCCGATTCGCTAATCGATCCGTACGAACAGCTTGGACGGAATGCCGAGTTGTCCCATTTTACCTATACGTCGAAGGAGGCTTACGTCCAAAAGCTGCTTGAAGCTGTCGAGCTTCCAAGCGATTTGGCTGGACGTTACCCCCATGAGCTGAGTGGTGGACAGCGTCAGCGTGTCACGATCGCGCGTGCCATTGGCATTGAGCCGGACGTTGTCGTTCTGGATGAACCGACGGCCAGCCTGGACGTGATCTCGCAAGGTGCCGTTTTGCAGTTGCTCACCGATCTGCGGACATCGCTTGGTCTGTCATACGTGTTCATCTCGCATGATCTGGCTGCAGTACATCGCATGAGCCAGCGTATCATCGTCATGCGGGAAGGTCAGATCGTTGATCGATTTGGCGCGGATGCGTTGTTCGCTGAAGAACGCCATTCGTATACAAAAGAACTGATTTCGATCTTCTGAGTACTCCCGGAAACGCCGGGGGTGGGAATCGTTAATTTTATATAAAAAGCCGCCTTACGAAGTGATTCGAAAGCGGCTTTTAGTGCATCCATTTGATCACCCAAGTCCCACTAAAACCGAGCACCTTTCTTTGTTTTGAACAAATATATCTTTCAGGCCTATAACCGGGCTAACGTTCCGATGTAAACTAGCGTATACTGATGGAATAGCAAATATCTTGAAATTGCATATTTAAATTGCTCTATATTATTGATACACTAGATCAAGGTTATATTCATTCAGAGAAGGTGCGATCCCGTTCAAGAATGGGCTTGCTGCAAATGCCAAATCGATAACGCTTACATCCTTTTGGCAAATATAGGATATAAGGACGGTAGACATGAGCCAGGGACAAACGAGTACAGATGTTATCTTGATTGGTGCCGGAATTATGAGTGCAACTTTGGGAACTTTGCTAAAAGAATTGGCACCAGACTGGAATATTAAGGTTTTTGAAAAGCTCGCCACTGCAGGAGAGGAAAGCTCCAACGAATGGAATAATGCCGGAACCGGGCATGCTGCATTGTGCGAACTTAACTATACCGTTGAACGACCAGACGGAACCGTAGATATTAGCAAAGCAATTAAAGTGAATGAACAATTTCAGATCTCAAAGCAATTTTGGTCCTATCTCGTCAATAGCCGTCTGATTCGTAATCCGCGGGACTTCATTATGCCGATTCCTCATTTGAGTTATGTGCACGGAGAGAGTAATGTCCAGTTTCTGAAAAGACGTTATGACTCCTTATCGAATCACCCGCTGTTCGCAGGTATGGAATTCTCGGATGACAAGAAAGAGCTGGCGAAATGGATGCCGCTGATGATGAAAGATCGCACAAGTAATGAACCTGTTGCAGCGACCAAAATTGACACCGGTACGGACGTTAACTTTGGTGCTTTAACGCGTATGCTGATCAAACATTTGAAGGAACAACACGTGGGTATCCACTACGAACATAGCGTGAAGAATATGAAACGTACCAGCGATGGACAATGGGAATTATCCGTGAAAAATCTGAAGAGTGGTGCAGTCGAACGCCATAAGGCGAAATTTGTCTTTATCGGCGCGGGCGGCGGAAGTTTGCATTTGCTCCAGAAGACGGGCATTCCGGAAGGTAAACATATCGGCGGATTCCCGGTCAGTGGGATCTTTATGGTGTGCAAAAATCAAAAAGTCGTGGAACAGCATCATGCCAAGGTATACGGCAAGGCTTCGGTAGGGGCTCCGCCCATGTCCGTTCCCCATCTGGATACTCGATTTATCGACAATAAGAAGTCGCTGCTATTCGGTCCGTTTGCCGGCTTCTCACCGAAGTTCCTGAAGACCGGTTCCAATGCCGACTTAATTACGTCGGTTAAGATGCATAATCTGCTTACGATGCTCGCAGCAGGTGTCAAAGAAATCTCTTTGACCAAGTACCTGATCCAACAACTGATGTTATCCAAAGAACAACGTATGGCTGAATTGCGTGACTTTGTTCCGGGTGCGAAGAGCGAGGATTGGGATATGGTTCTGGCGGGGCAGCGTGTGCAGGTGATCAAGGATACCGTCCAAGGTGGCAAGGGTACGCTCCAATTCGGTACGGAAGTGGTCACGTCTGCAGATGGAACGATTGCGGCTTTGCTAGGTGCATCACCAGGTGCATCCACCGCAGTTCAGGTCATGCTTGAGATTCTTCAGCGTTGCTTCCCGCAGCATATGGAGGCATGGGAGCCGAAGATTAAGGAAATGATTCCTTCCTATGGCATATCACTTGTGGAGAACCTGGATCTTCTCAAAGAGGTTCATTCTTCAACAGCCAAGGCGCTGGGGTTATCGGATGAAAAACATGTCCTGCACGTATAACGATTAATCGAATCGTGTTAAATAAGAATCAGGCCAAAGAAGAGAGCTAAGCCGGGATGAATCCCGTGCTTAGCTCTCTTTTGGTTTATTTAACGATTTTATCACTCAGACTCCTGTGCTGCGGTCCAAAGGGATGACAAAGGAAACCTTCGTACCTTGGCCCGGCGAGCTGACGATGCTTAAGCCCTGTCCATACATCTGAGTCAACCGGCGATGCGTATTGGTTAATCCAATGCCTCCGGTTCCGCCGGGTCCTTTCTTGGGCCATGCCAATGCCCGTTCGATCTGCTCAGGTTGCATCCCCACACCGTCATCCTCGATCTCGATCAAGGTACCCGTTGTTTGGTTGATAATCCGGATATGCACGGTTCCACCCTCAACTTTGCTGAGAATACCATGTCGAACGGCATTCTCAATGAGTGGTTGAATGGTGAGTGGCGGCAAGGATAGATCCAGATCATCGGGGATATCCCAGATGACGTTCAACCGATGCATGAATCGTTCTTTCTCAATGTAGAGATAGGCTCGTGAAAGATCCAACTCATGAGTGACCTCCACCATCTTCTCCGAATTGACGAAGTGAAAGCTGGTCTGAAGATACTCAATAAAAGCATCGCCCAGTTTCTGCATTCGCTCTGTGTCCATTTCACTAAGAACCATGATTGAATTGAGCGTGTTAAAAAGAAAATGGGGCTGAATCTGTGCTTGTAGGTAAGCAGCCTCCATGCGTAGCCGCTCATCGATGGACTGTTTCAACACAATTAATGATCCGATGCGATGTCTTAACTCAACGGCATCCACGGGTTTGGTGACGTAGTCCGTAGCGCCAGCCATGAATCCAGCGTACACATCGGCTGGTTCGTTACGGGCCGTCAACAACAGGATGGGAAGCTCTGATACCGAATAACGCTTGCGTACGTTTTCTGTCAGTTCATAGCCCGACATATGAGGCATCATCACATCGGCAATCAGTAAATCCCACGGCTCCGTATCCAGCAATTCAAGTGCTTCAAGTGCCGAGGTCGCAGGTTGAATATGGTACGGTTCATTTGCAAGCATGGAGATCAGTACTCGCAGGTTTACAGGGTCATCATCGACGGCAAGAATACGTGCGGCAGTCTTATCGTGAGATCCGGTCTGGTGCTGAGGTTCTGCAATCGCAATTTCCTCGAAGCTGTGAACATCGCATCGCTGCTCCGTCTGATCCGATAGCGATGCGGTATCTTCCCGTGGAAGCGAGATCTGGAAGATGGATCCTTGCCCAGGTACAGATTGCACGGTGAGTTGGCCGCCATGGAGTTCGGTGAGCTGCCTGCTGATATTGAGACCGAGGCCGATTCCTCCGCTTAAACGGGCCTCTGGGGTCCCTTGTTCATACGCCTCGAATATTCGCTGCTGTATCTCCTCGCTCATACCAACACCTGTATCGGAAACCTGAATCAAGACGTGCTCTCCATGTTCCCGAACAGACACGGTAATGGTACCCTCATCGGTAAATTTGAGCGCATTATGCAACAGGTTGTAGAGTACCTGAACAAGTCTTCTCTCATCGGCCTGAATCAGCGGCAGCGAATCTGGAATATCCACCTTCATCTGGATAGGCCTACCTTCTGCCATGAATCGGAACATACCGATCACACCTGGAATGACAGATGCAAGAGATAAAGGCTTCTTCTGAAGCGTAATCCGTTTTTCCTTCAGGCGAATCACATCAAGCAGGTCATCAACCAGTTGGGACATGCGTCTGCCGATGGTAACTAACAGTTTCATGTCTTCTGCCTGCTGGCCACCTGATGTACGCCGTTCACGAACCGCGATGCTCTCGGCAATATTGATGATGCCATGTAGCGGTGTACGCAGCTCATGAGCCGTATTCACAAGAAACTGATCCTTCTGGCGGTCCTCCTCTTTGAGCTGTTCGTACAACTTCTCGATTTCACTTGAATTGCGGAAGTATTTCCTGAACCAATAGGCGGAGAAGCCAAATATGGCCGCGATCACATCAATCGGATAATAGACATTTGTAATTTCGTTATGCGAGTTCACAATTCCCCACAGTACGCTGGATAAGCTGCTGGTTGCTGCAAAGAGCAAAAAGCTTGCGTCGCTTCGCTTCTCGGCTGCCATTCGGAAGAACAGGTACACAGACCAGCCGATGGCAAACAGATAAAGGAAATCAGAAATCCCAATTTCAAGTGCATGGTAGATCAGGGTCACGGGTGCCATTAGCAAAAATACACAGTAGATTCCAAGCACGCTGGCATAGATACGGAATAGTTTACGTCCTTGTAGACTATGGGAGAAGCTTCTAGCCATCTGTAAAAGAAAGAATGCGAACAATGGATAGGACAACGCTTTGGCCTTAACGATCCAAGTGAAGTTGAGTGGAATCCAGCTCAATAACAGACTGTCATGGTCGGAGGCGACCGTTAGGGCAGCTACCAGCGTCAACATGGAGAACGTCAGCAGAGCTCGTTCCTTCTGGATAAACAGAAACATGACAAAAGCATATAGACTGTGCAAGAGCAGTATGGCGAACGTAATCTTTTGCAAATCGATGGACAGTCCTCGTTCACTTCCAATGGCTTCTGGAGAACCAAAATAGAGAGAGCGCGTGATTCCACCGCTATAAGGGTCGTCAAAATTGGCTGTCTGTACCAAAAGATTGAGTTCGGTGGAACCGTCAAGTGCATAAGAAGTCGTAAATGCAGTCCTTTCTGGTTGATAGGCTTCGGCATGGGTGGCAGGTTGACCGAACTCGGCAACAATGGTCCCGTTCATCTCGATGATCGATGATGTTTGGATTTTCTGAGCCCAGAGAGAGACTTCCTCCACAGATGGATCTAAAAGTATACGAAGACGGTACGTTCCATATCCGAACGACGATGAGGAATGTGGTAATGCATTACGCCAGTCACCGGGAACTTGAATATGTGTGGATGAGTTATCCACTATCTGTACGTCACGATTAGAAATGAACGCCTGCGGGTAAAATTCCCATTCTCCATCCAGAGATATGGGTGAAGTGTTGGCGAGGTCCCACCCTCGAAGGTCTAACAGGCCATTAACGGGTTCAGGATGTTTGGGTATAGTGAAAGACTCGGACCATATCCAGCGAAAACCAAGTAAAATAGTCAGGAATAGAATCGACAGCACTACATATCGGGGTATCTTTTTATAGGTTATTGGTTTCATGGCAGACTTTAGTTTTCGACAGTTTACTTCAAATTCCTGCATGCCCTCCGCCAATGGTGAACATATTTTTTAAATACCGGAACATAGATTCTATATTCAAATGATAGCGGTCCCACACAAGGATTTATGGTAAAATTATAGATTAAAGGGTGATCAGTGAGCCAGAGGAGTTGTGCATATGAGAGTGATTTTGGTAGATGATGAATATCTCGCTCTGAGCAGGTTGAACAAACTGTTGCTAGAGAGAGAGGATTGCGAAGTTATCGGCTCTTTTCTGACGGCACAGGAAGCCATAGATCAGATCGAAATTCATCTGCCGGAAATCGTCTTCATGGACGTTCAGATGCCGGGGATGAACGGGATCGAGGCAACCGAACGTATCCATGAGGTTTCTCCTGGAACAGAAGTTATTTTCACAACCGCATATAACGAACATGCACTGACCGCCTATGGGCTTGAAGTGCTCGACTATATTATGAAGCCTGTAACACGTGACCGTTTGGAAAAAACGATGAAAATGTATCAACGCCGAACAGTGCCGGCAAATCTGAATGTAGCAGAAGGACCATCCATGATTATGCGCTGTTTGGGAATGCTTCAGGTCCAACTGCATCCAAATGAGTTACCAAAACATATGAAGTTCAGAACAACCAAAATCAGAGAGTTATTCGCCTATTTGCTTCACCATCGGAACAAACCGATTAAGCGAGATACGCTACTTGAACTGTTGTGGCCAGAGTTGGATGAGCGGAGGGGTATATCCAATCTGCATAGTGGCATCCATCGCTTACGTAGCATGATGAATGAATTCATGGGCGAGGATAAGATGGTCATTCGCTATCAGCAGTTTGGTTATCTATTGGAAACGGGTGAATTCAGGATCGACGCGGAAGAATGGGAGAGTCGTCTTAACCGATTGTCTCTATTATCCTCCTCTACAGTAGCTGAGCATCGGCAGACTTCGGATCAATATGAAGGCAAGTATTATGGCGAGGACGATTACGTATGGGCTGAGTTAGAGCGTCAGCGCTTGCATGCATTATGGCGTAATCATGCCATGCAACTGGCACAATATTACATCGAAGTGGGACAGAATGCAGAAGCACTCACGCTATATCACCGAGTGCAGCAATTCGAGCCATCATTGGAGCAAGTCGGACTGGCGTTAATGAAGATCTATGATCGATTAGGCAATAAAGATCCCGTGATCGCTCAATATAACCAGTTGGTTACTGCGTTAGAGCAAGAGGCGGGCATACGTCCTGGCTTGGAAGTTGAATTGTGGTACCAGCAATGGAAACAATCGAATATTTAATTGAAAATATACAGCCTTGCAGCTTCAGTTGCAAGGCTGTTTTTTTGTTGTATTTGTTAGCGAAAAGGTTTGGTAAGAGTTTGGTAAGAGGCTATGTGTAGAATAAGCACGATGAGGGTCGACAATACGCGAAATGTAAAAGAGGGAGGATAAGTATGTCGTTTTTGTACAGTAAGAAGTGGAAAAAAGGATTTAAAGTATCCGTAGTAAGCATGTTGTTATTAAGCACATTCATCTCTTCAATTGGTTCAGAGAGAGTAAGCGCAGCTAGCGCCCCTGTTCCAGGAGGAACGGGTCTTGAACCTGTGTTATGGCTGAAAGCAGACTCGGATGCTACCACGGCAGACGGTTTACTAACAGATTGGAAAGATCAATCAGCTAACGAGGTAGGATTTGATCTGGTTATTCCTACTGGGAAGACAGCACCGAGTTATAATCCGGGAGGAATTAACTTTAATCCCAGTGTAGCTTTCGATAATCCGACAGGTTGGAATCACTATAATAGCTCAGTAAAGTTTGTAGGTGACAAACCGATTACGTTCCAATCAGGCTATGCCGTTTATAAGTTTAAGAGCGGCGGAGCACTTGTGGGAGCGACTGAGCCTACAGGAACTAATGGTGTCATTATTATGGGCGGATATGGAGACAATTTTACTACAGGTAATGGCGTGCATAGTATCTTTGACTACTACAATCCAGTGGATAGAAGTCGAGCTCAGATTGTGAACTTCGATATCGTTAGCAATACCGATCATACGGCTCGAATAGATGGTGCTGGAGCTAAATTCACAAATAGGATGAACTTTGATACGTTTACCTTTACTCCTGTAATTGGTGCGACTAGCGGAAGAAACTATAACTGGAGTGGTCTCGTAGCCGATGTTGCTGAGATTATTTTGTATGATAATCAGACAGCTAACGACGCTTCAAAAATTGAGTCTTATCTGGCCATTAAATATGGTATTACGCTCAACAACGGAGCAAGTCCTTATCTTTCAACTAACGAAAGTGAAGTTTGGACTGTCGATTCCAAGTATAAGCACAATATTGCAGGAATCGGCAAAGATGAAGCACAGGGCTTGAATCAAAAACAAAGCCTAAGCATCAATGCTGGAGTACCACAAGTCGCCGTAGGTGTTAACACGTTGGCAAGTACAAATGCGGACAATCCCAGCGTTTTGACGGATCAACAATATCTGGTATGGGCGGATAACGGTCTGCCATTAACCTATGATCAGCCTATAAATAAACCGGGACAATATCATGCACAAAGAGTTTGGAAAGTGCAGAATACGAATAACGTGGGTGAAGTGGAGATTGGTATCCCCGCAGTGTCAGTTCCAGCAGGTTATCAATTACTGGTAAGTGACAGTGAAGATTTTACAGATGCATCTGGCTATGAATTGAGCCTCAAAGATGTAAATGGAATTCCACATTATACAGCCAAGGCGGCATTAAAAGATGGCGAGTATTTCACGTTCAGTGCGTGGGCACCAAAATACACAAGCGCCAATGTAAGTAATGTGTCTGTGACAGAAGATGAGGTTATTGTAACGTTCGATGAGGAACTGGATTTTTCGAATGTAGCAAATTTAACTGGCTTCAAGCTGGAGATCAATGGGCAACCAATCACGATTGACAGTTTCGAAAAAGGGGCGAACAGCAAGACATTGAAGTTAAGAACGAGTCAGATTATCCCTTCCAATGCATCAGTAATCGTGTCTTACGATATTGAAGAAGGTAATTTAAAAGGGACTAACGGCGCCCCGGCTCAAAGCTTTAGCGAAAATGCTGTGACAAAGGTAGACAAGTCCTTGCTGCAAGCCAAAGTAACTGAAGTTACAGGCGAGGATCTAGAGGAATCCGAGTACACACCAGCGAGCTGGATTGCACTCAAAGATGCGATGAATGAAGCAGAGCGAGTGTTGAATGATCTGACAGTGACTCAAGCGCAGGTAGATAAGGCGCTTTTGGATCTGACAGATGCAAGAACGGGCCTAATCCCTACAACATCTGTACCCGTTGTAGATAAATCAGTTTTGCAAGCGAAAGTAACTGAAATTACAGGTGAAAGCCTGGAAGAGTCAGCGTATACGCCAGCGAGCTGGGAAACTCTCGATGATGCGATGAATGAAGCAGAGCGAGTGTTGAATGAACCGACAGCGACTCAAGCGCAGGTAGACAAGGCACTTCAAGATCTGACTATCGCTAGGACAGGACTTACTAAAGTGAATGGTGCTGACACGTCAACGCTACAAACGTTGATTCCATCTACAGGAAGTTTTTCTCCGGCCTTTGATCCGGCTAAAGATACTTACGCAATTTCTGTGCCGAATAGCGTATATCAATTCCAGCTAACGCCAACGGCACTTGATCCACTTTCCAAGATTGAAATAGCTGTTGGAGATGGAGAATGGAACGAGGTTACAAGTGGTAATGCAAGTGAGAATCTACCTCTCCAAGTCGGTGGAAATACGATTCTTGTTAAAGTCACAGACGCCCTTGGTCATGTTACGGAGTATAAAATCAACGTGAACAGAGCATCCAGTGACAATGGTAACAATGGTGGAGGCAATAATGGCGGCGGTGGAAATACGGGAGGTAACAGTGGAAGCACACCAGCACCTACACCTACACCTGCGCCAGTACCAACGCCAACTCCGGTACCCGTGAAGGATAATTTGGAAACAACACGGGATGGTAGCCATCAACCGTTTGCTACATCCAAACCATCTGACAACAAAGAAACGTTGGTTCAAGTTGATCCAGCCAAGCTGAATGTTGCCATGTCACAAGGCACAGGACAGCAGTTTGCCATTCATTCACCGAATGATGGGGATATGAAGGTGGACGGTTTAACCCTCGAAACTCTGAAACAATTAGTGGATCAAGGTTCCAAAATGAACATTAGCAATCCGCTGGCGATCTATCCGGTACCTGGCGGTAAAATGGACTTGAACGGTGTGTCCAGAAAGCTTGGTAATGCAGCGTTGAATGATATTGATGTCCATATCGATATCGCACGTTCCTCGGATGCTTTGATTGACAGTGCCGAGACAAGAGCCGCATCCCAAGGATACGAGCTACTTGTCACACCGGTTGATCTGGATCTGACGTTTACGAAAGACGGACAGACCGTTCGATCAGAACAGCTTAACGGCTATGCACCGAAGTATATTGCACTTCCGGAAGGTATCGACCCGAACCGGATTACTACAGGCGTAATCATTAATCCGGACGGTAGCATCTTCCATGTACCAACGGTTGTCACTAAGATCAGTAGTCGTTACTACGCACTCATTAATGACTTGCGTAGCAGCGGAAGTTACTCGGTTATCTGGAACCCGCAGGATTTTGAAGATGCCAGATCCCATTGGGGCAAAACCGATGTGAACAACATCGCTGCGAGATTAGATCTGCAAGGTAACGGAGATAACACATTCTCACCGAACCGTCAGGTTACTCGTTCTGAGTTTGCCGAGATTGTTGTGCTTGGACTGGGCTTAATGCGTCAGGATGCACCACAGAATCTATTCCCTGACGTTAACGATTCCGCATGGTTCCGCTCTGCGGTAGCCCTTGCGAATGAATTCGGTATCGTTCGTGGTTACGATAATGGCAACTTCTACGGTAATCAGGAAATCACACGTGAGCAAGGATTTGCTATGGTTGCTCGTGCCTACCGTCTGATTGAACCGGAAGCTTCAATCAGCCCGGATCAGGTGAATGCTGAACTGGAACATTACAGTGATGCAGCCAATGTATCCAATTGGGCAAAAGAAGATGTAGCCCAGTTAATTGCAGCTGGAATCATTCAAGGTAACGGGCCAGAGGTTCTGAGTCCGAAGACAACGATGACCCGTGCTGAGGTCACCGCATTGATTGCAAGAATGTTGAAAGTAACAAACCTGATTGATCAATAAACACAATCTAAAACGAAAAGCCTTTGCTGACATTGGGGGTCGGCAAAGGCTTTTTCATATTTCATTTTAAATATAAAGGGAATTTCATGATTTTCTGCTCCCAAATGAATTACCTACGCAGACCATCACATAGGATCGACACAACGCGTTCCGGGAAAATTCCTCGATCTCCGGTGGCCTGAAGCACACCGATCAGCATGATTTTAATATCCTCAATGCTTGCATCTGCTCGGACAGAGCCGTGTTGCTGTGCTCGCTCAAGTAGTAAGGTAATGCCACGCCAGAACTCATTCGCTATCTCTGAGCGGCCAGTATCTATAGTCAGACTGCTAACCAGAGCATCGGTAATCGCCTTGTTGGCAATCCCCTCGCTTATGATCTTGGTGAAATATTGAAAAAATGCTTCGCCCGGATCGTCGTGATGAAGCAATTGATCCGCCTCTTCCATCAGCCGCATCTTGTGGCTGGCAATGACGGCCCCGAACAGATCTTCCTTCGTTGGAAAATGGCGATAGACCGTGCCTATACCGACACCGGCACGCTTTGCAATCTCATCCATTGAGACAGCAATGCCCTCCGTTTTGAAAATTTCATGCGCGACACGGAGCAGCTTATCCCGATTTTTCTTGGCATCTGCACGCAGTGTCTTCTCTGGAACCTGAGTGACGATGGATTCAGTATTCGTAACCTGACCGTCAGGAGTAGGATTAGTATTTTTAGACATTATGGGATCAACACCTCTTTCATAAATATACCCCACTGTTGATTTGTTGACAAACGGAGGGTGTCCTCCGTATAATCTTAAACGGAACCGATCCTCCGTTTATTGCGGGGAAGTAATATACGATCTATTCTGAATTTCTCAACTCAATTCCAAAGGAGAAGGATAATATGCCACATTCAATGAGCAAAAGTGCGTTGCTGATCATGGATATGCAAAAGAGTGTCGTGTCCCAGTTTGTTAAAGACAGAGAGGACCTGCTACCATTTCAAAAAGCGATTGAGACTGCACGTCGTCATGCGATTCCTGTGATCTACGTAAGAGTAGCGTTCCGTCCGGGTTATCCAGAGATTAGTTTACGTAACAAAATGTTCGGCGGAATTCCTGGTCGGGCTGGAGCTGGAGCAGATGCGGTGGCAGCCATGGAAGCTGCGGTGCAGATTGATGAATCTGTACAACCCCAGCTGGACGAACCTATTGTGACCAAAGTTCGGGTTAGCGCATTCGCCGGAAGTGATCTGGAGGTCATTCTTCGGTCTCACCAGATAGACACACTCATTCTTAGTGGTATTGCGACAAGCGGTGTTGTTCTGTCGACTTTGAGAGAGGCGGCGGATAAAGACTATGCGCTCACCGTGCTCTCGGATGCTTGCATCGATGCCGATCCTGAGGTTCATCGTGTACTTATGGAAAAAGTATTCCCTCTTCAAGCAGAGGTCAGATCTGTGGATGACTGGGCAGACTCATTATCCAATACAAATTAGTTCATCTTACCGTGTCGTAATACTTTCGCCCTGTTGGCAGATCGTGGAATCTGAGATGATGGGTTCACCAGAGGTTCGGGTGACGAACTTCGAACCGCTGGCCTTCAGGCTATTGCGATCCTTCCTTCTACATCATTGGAGATCATAGGGTCGCAGCTCTCCTGAAGATTTTATTTCAGAGAGGAGGCGTCCAGGCTATCACATTCCTTCCTTCTAAAGCCATCTACCAAATGTTAATAGGGATGTGGCTTTCCTGGACTCTTTTATCATGAACAATACGATCTATTTGCGCAGAGCGAACAAACTCATTATCGAATCAAACGAAGGGAAACAAGAGTTGCCGAAGACTCATCTGGCGACCGCCCTTAAAAATATTGAAGCACTCGGATACACCTTCTCGGATGAGTTAATGCAGGCGATGCGGCAGCTGTCCAAGGAGCAATTTGAAGAGGTATATATTCAACTTGTGGCTGATCTGAGAGTCATGGTTGGCGCACATGTGAAGTACACTCCGATGTATGCAGGATTCCCAATGCAGGTGATGCAAGCGGATGAAGCGGAGTTATACCTTAATGCAATTATTCATTATCTGACCAATCTGACTGTGGTCTATCCGGATCAACAATCTGTGGAAAGAATGCCTTTGCTGGAGAAGACGGCCTTGAAAGTCATTGGTTTGGGAAACAAACAAGCATTCCAGACGCTGATCCGCCAGATCATTGAAGCTAAGGGTTCCATCTCGGAAACAGACAAGGCAGATATCGACATGGTGTTGGAGCATGCAGATCCAAGTGAAGTGGATGCGATTCTACCTGCTGAGATTCCGTTCAAAGAAAATGTGGGCTTTGTGGTCGCCTCGCTGTTGAAGCATGAAAAGGCGAACCTCGACCGAATTAGTCCGTATTTCAAAACGGTAAGTGATGTCCTCCGTCTGGCTGTTGCCTGGTCCAATGGTGATGTTAGCCTCGCTGTGGCTTCTCCCTTCCGAAAATTCAAACGGCGTGAGAGACGCCTTTTGCTCGGATTGCTGGAGCAATGTGGCTCCATCACGGAGGATATGTTGCGATATAAGGATCGCTGGATTCGCCTTGGCGAAATTCTGCATCCATCGGAATATAAGCTTCGGTATCCGCGATGCGAAGAAGCCTTTGATATTTTGCGTAATAATAAGCCATTTTCGACCTTCAACGGAAGTGTCGAACTTGCCTTCCAATATCGGAATGTCTGGAGTCTGATCGATCTGTTGTCACAGCGTCCAGGTGAATTCGCGAGAAGACTGGATCACTTGTTGCGGATGACCGAAGATGAAACGTATGTACTGCTGGCATTTGGTGAGGTACTGGAGCAAGTATCCACCCCGGTGTTATTGCAGGTACGACAGCATTTTGCCCGCCGTAATGAACCGCAGGATCTGCGTGTCTTCTTCCCGAAAGGCAATGTCGCCAAAGCTTTTGCTATTCCGAATGAGTTGTCAGAGATCGATGAAGCCACGTGTCAGGATGTCGTGCAATTGTGTGAGCAGGCGCTGGTAGAGCGCTTCGCTGCCCTTGCCCCGCTTGGGAAGACTTATGTCGATCCACAGCTTCATGATTATCTGGTGCCCTTTTCCCAGAGATCGGCGAGTAAGGCTCTTCATACCATTGTTCGAGGGAGTCGTGTGCCGATGGCAGAGGGAGATACGATTCGTTTCTTCAATTGGTGGAAAGAGGGGGACGTGGATGGCAAATCCACAGGACGCGTGGACATTGACTTGTCTGCGGTGATGTACGATAAGGACTGGAACTATGTGGAGCATATTTCCTATACGAATCTGCGATCCTCTAACTATAAGGCTGTCCATAGCGGAGATATCGTGACTGCACCTAACGGAGCAAGTGAGTTTATTGATCTGCATATTCCATCCATCGTGGCTTATGGTGGACGATATGTGGTGGCAACACTACTTTCGTTTACCAGTCATCCGTATTGTGATCTGCCCGAATGTTTTGTAGGGTGGATGATGCGGAAGAAACCGGGGTCTGGTGAGATTTTCGAACCGTGTACCGTAGCGAACAAAATCGATATTACCGCGGATACGCAGATTGCGATCCCTGTCATTATGGATCTGGTTGAGCGCACTGTCATCTGGACAGACCTGGCGCTGACAAGTCATCCGGATTACTACAATAATGTGGAGGGCAATCAAAAAGGTATGGTCCTGATGGGTAAAGCACTAACGACTTTACGCAAACCTGATCTGCATGACTTGTTCATGCTCCATGCCAAAGCTAGAGGAGAGCTGGTGGATACAATAGATCAGGCGGATACAATCTATTCGGTCGATCAAGGCGTTACGCCGTATGATATCGAGCAGATTATGGCGGAGTATCTGATTTGACCTGTTTGACTTAAATGCTAGCGAGATGTAAGTATCAAGGTTAGAGAAGAGCAGCGGAATGCTGCTCTTTTTTTCTGGTTCGGGTACAAAGACCCTACAGAATGGTGCAGGTAATGTCGGATGCAAAGAGAATGACTTTGCTAAGCTTGGATTAACGTGGGAGGGATGATATGAATACGTTGAGACAGTTAAATGAAGCTTTGAATTACATTGAGGAGCATCTGGTGGATGTCCTGGATATGAAGGAGATTTCCCGAATTGCCTGCTGCTCGGAGTATCATTTTACACGTATGTTCTCTTTTCTTAGTGGTGTAACGCTGTCGGAATATATTCGACGTCGCCGCTTGACGCTTGCGGCCATGGAGCTAAGTCAAAGTGACAGCAAAATCATTGATATTGCGCTGAAATATGGGTATACATCGCCGGATTCTTTCGCTAGGGCGTTTCAAAGCATGCACGGCACTACGCCCTCCGAAGCGCGAAACCATGGTCCGTCCCTTAAAGCCTTCCCGCGGATGACATTTCAACTGACCATTCAAGGAGGAAGCGAAATGAACTACCGTATTGAAGACAAAGAGGCTTTTCGAATTGTGGGTATTCGTAAAAGGGTGCCAATCGTATTCAACGGGATAAATCCGGAGATCGCTGCGATGTACCAGAGTCTTACACCGGAATTGATCGATACGATTAAGGGGGCATCGAACGTCCAGCCTCTGGGCTTAATCAGTGCTTCAGCCCATTTCAGTGAGGAACGTATGGCGGAACAGGGAGAACTGGATCATTACATTGGTGCAGCTACGACAAAAGAGACGCCTGAAGGACTGGAACACCTGGAGGTTCCTGCTTCGACGTGGGCAGTATTTACCGTCGTTGGCCCGTTTCCAGGCACGCTTCAGGAGGTGTGGGGCCGGATCTATGCGGAATGGTTTCCTTCATCGGACTATGAGCTGAGTGAGGGTCCGGAAATGCTATGGAATGAGCACAAGGATGTTACTGTAGAGCAATATCGAAGTGAGATATGGATACCTATTCGGAAGAGATGATGCATCTCTAGTTTGATATCTGCGGGCGCAGCTTTTTGAAGCTGCGTTTTTTGTTTTAGAATTTGCTATCGGATATATGAGCCGTTTTTCATTGCAAGTATATGTAATATAATGGTATTATTTTATTGGAATTGTAAGAATTCTTGTATGTAGAAGAGTGATTTAAGAAGGGGGTGGCGAGATCAGGTTTACATGATGTGATGACTCTATTCTATACGCACACAGACATAACATTTCAGTGACTATGGACATGCCCGCATAGCAGACATATCGATATGAGACGGAAGTGTCAGTTGTTATATATCATTATGTAAGCGCTTTATTGAATGAGTTCCAAGGAGGGATTTACTCATGACCAAAAGTATAGTGAGAAAGGCGCTTGGTTTGTTTTTAATCATCGTTATGATCGCAACAGCTGTTGTATACCCTGCATCTACCGGACACGCGGCAACCATTAATGTGACCGATAACGGCTCCAGAATTGAAGTAAACACTGGGTCAGGATTAGTCTATGTGGTGAACAAAACCAATGGGGATATTATCTCAGCCAAAATGAACGGTACGGAGCTGAACAGCAATAGAGGATCACATATCGGCTCAGGTTTGGGCTCCTCCGCCAATGTGACGTGGAATACCTCTCCTTCAGGATCAACCGTGTTAATCACGGTATCCACAAGCACACTGACTCACTATTATGCTTCGCGTGGTGGCGAGAATATCATATACATGGCAACGCATATCACGGCTCAACCTTCGATCGGGGAGCTGCGGTACATTTTCCGCGGTAATGGTAGTGTGTTGACAGGTGTTCCGGCGAATTCCAATAATCGAGGTAACACTGGAGCGATTGAAAGTCAGGATGTGTTCGGGTTTGCAAATGGACAGTCGGCCTCCAAATATTATGGAAATGATCAGGCCAAAGACTTATCCGTTCGTGGAGTTACGGGTAATGGTGTAGGTGTATTTATGGCCTACGGGAATCGGGAGAAAAGCTCCGGTGGTCCATTCTTCCGCGACATCCAGTTCCAAAGTGGAACAGAGACGGAAGTATATAACTACATGAACTCGGGACATGCACAGACGGAGAATTGGCGCCTGGGTCTGCATGGGCCGTACGCTCTGATCTTCACAACGGGAGGTACGCCAAGTGTACCCGATTTCAGCTGGATGTCTGGTCTGAATCTGCAGGGTTGGGTATCCAGTCGGGGGAACGTAGTGCTTAACGGCCTCTCCGGGATGGATACGGGTTATGCATATACAATTGGGTTCGCCAATAGCAACGCCCAGTATTGGGTGAGTACATCTTCAAGTGGAGCGGCCGCCAAATATAGCATGATCCCAGGGACGTACACCATGACAGCCTATAAGGGAGAACTGGCCGTATATACGGAAACGGTTAATGTCACGGCAGGCCAAACGACGACACTGAATACACGTACGATTAACAATGACCCGAGTCAAGCCTCAAGCATCTGGCGAATCGGTAACTGGGATGGTACACCACGGGAGTTCCTGAATGGACAGACGATTCCGATTCGTCACCCGTCCGATAGTCGCAACCCAAGCTGGGGACCGGTTAGCTACGCTACAGGAAGTGCGACCAATCGATTCCCGGCAATCCAGTTCCGTGGTCAGAATTCTCCAACCACAATAACGTTTAACTTGAATGCATCTCAAGCGGCATCTTCTCATATGCTCAATATCGGGATTACCGCAGCCTACAATAATGGCAGACCGAGTGTATCGGTTAATGGACGTGCTTTAACCAATCCTGCTGCATCTTCACAGCCCAATTCTCGTAGCTTCACCATTGGTACCTATCGTGGTAACAACACAACCTTTAGCTGGAATGTTCCAGCATCCTACTTCGTCAATGGTTCCAATACCATCACAATTACGCCGATCAGTGGTTCCAGTGACTTGGGTAATTGGTTGAGTGCAGGTTGGGTCTACGATTGTGTTGAGCTGCTGAATTGAGTTAAGAATTCAAATGTTGTACAAGAAATAAAGGAGGTAGCCTGCCTGGTTTTCATAACAGGGTTCAGGTTACCTTTTTTAGTTTCGGTATTGGAAATGATAAGATATCGATTCATAATATGTCTAAGAATCTTACGTTACTGGAGATGGTAATCCGTATAGTGGTATAATTTTCAATACGTAATCATGAGTGAATGAACGGGGAGGCCAAAGGCATGAGAGACGATCTGTTGGTTCAATTGCAAGAGTGGCATGAAGAGGATGAATTTCAGGAAATTGTAGATGCAATTCAAGCGATTCCTGTGGAAGAAAGGGACTATGAGCTGGTTAACCATTTGGGACGAGCGCTAAATAACCTGGAACGGTATGAAGAAGCGGTCGAACAATTCCTGACGGTTGCTAAAGAGGGCACAGGTGACCCACTCTGGCATTATCGGATTGGACTGGCTTATTATTATCTGGAGCAATATGCGCATGCGCAGCAAGCGTTCGAAAGAGCGGATGAATTGGAGCCTGAGGATGATGATACGCTGGAGTTTCTGGAATGGATTCGAAGCAAAATGGAGGAGCCGTCCGAGTCTGAACCTGAAGTTGAAACGGATCCAGAGGCTAGTGAAGAATTCCGTGTACCCGTTGACGTTGTAGCGACCCTTCCAACGGTTCCCAGACCAGAATCCGGCGAATTCTGGAACGATAGTGAACAGGCCTTGGAGCATTATGTGTCCAATCCGCCAAGTGATGGTCTCATTGACTCTGTGGAGGAGCAATTGGTGTTCCGACTCCCTGCCTCCTACATTGAGATGATGAAGCTACATAATGGTGGTATTCCGTACAATCGTTATTTCCCTGTAGCGAATACAGATACAGGAGCTACGGATTATGTCGAAATTGAAGGCATACTGGGCATTGGCCGTGAGAAGCCTCGCACATTAGCCGGTGCACAAGGTAGCTGGACTTTGATTGAACGTGAAGGCTATCCTGAGATTGGTGTAGTCATCGCAGTATCTCCTTCGGAGTCGGGGGTTGTCATGCTTGATTATCGTTCATTCGGTAATGATGGAGAACCCGAGGTGGTCTATGTGAAAAGGGAGAATCCCAAAGAGACCATTCCGCTGGCACCGAACTTTGAGACGTTTATCCAAGGATTAATGACCCCGGAGGTCTAGAACCTTATGGACGATAGCACGTTAAGATATATGGATGGAGCAAAGTATGTATCCTATCGGTGTGTTGACACACCTCTATACTAGCTTTATCTAGACAATGTACAGTATGGTAAAAACAATACAAGCCGCGAGGGATAGACATTCCCTTGCGGCTTGCTTTCGTTCTACCGGAATCTTCTCTGTTTACGCCGGGAACCCGCCACCTGGAGGTGGCCATGCGCCATAGAAGCGGCGAAGCAGAACAATCTCGCCTAGATGATACGAGTTGTGGGATGCGATATTGCGCAGGAGTCCTGCCTTGGTTTCCCCTGGGAAATAGAGCAGTGCATCATCCAATTGTGCCGTTTCCGCAATGGCTACGGCTTGATCAACCCCATCCAAGAATGCCTGAATATCCGCCTGCCACGTGGCTTCGTCCTGTGGACCTTTCTCTTCAGGCCAGCTCTCGCTCACGTTAGCAGGGAGCTGCGGCTTACGTCCTTCCAAGTGCTCGAGCATGAACTGCTGCCAGTAATGCATGTGCTTCACCAACTGATAGATCGTATATGGCATAGCATCGTGCGTACGAGCAGCAAGTGTGATATCAATATCGGGTAGAGCACGAGCGATGCGGATATGACCGCGTTCGCCCACTAATGATTTGACAAGGGCTTGCCCAAAGCTATGATTAGCATCTGACATAGGGAACCTTCCTCTCTTCCAGACCGGATCTGTTAACCTGTCTTCTATTAAGTATTATACAATTAAATTGCTAGAAATTAAAAATGGATAACCAAGAACCCTAAATACTTAAAATTCCTATGATATAATAGTGGAAATAAATCTCAAGACCTCAGGGTCGAGGAGGAAGCTCCGGTGAAAGTGATATTGGTTGACGACGAACGTCTAGCGTTGATAGGCCTTCAAAAATCACTAGAAAAAGAAGTAAGCGGCATCGAAATTATCGCTACATATATGAATCCGACAGAGGCCATGGCAGGTATTGTGGAGAACCGTCCTGATGTTGTATTTCTGGATATTCATATGCCGGAGATGGATGGAATGGATCTGGGAAGACAGATTCAGGCAGCAACACCGGGCACCGAGATTATATTTGTGACCAGTTATGACCAATATGCGGTGCATGCCTTCGAGCTGCAGGCCTTGGACTATGTGATGAAACCCATACAAAAGGATCGATTGAAGCAGACTGTGAGCCGAGTCCGGGAGAAACTGAGCGTAAAACGCGAGCAGCGGTCAAAGGATACGAACGTACCTCTAATTTGCAGTTTCAATCAGATTCAGTTTAAGCTTCCGGGCAAGGATATTCAGGTTGCCAAATGGCGCACAAGCAAGGCGCAGGAGCTATTTGCCTATTTACTTCACCACCGGAATCAGACGATTCATCGCAGTGTGTTGCTGGAGATGTTGTGGCCTGAATTGGAAGAGGACAAGACGGTACATCAGCTTTATACCGCAATGTATCATGTCCGCCAAACCCTGAAAGCATGCAACATGGATATGATCACGATTCAGAGTGGACACTTGGAAGCCGGCTATCGGCTCGAATTGGGTGAAGCTCAGTTGGATAGTGAGCAGTGGGAACAAGAGATCAGACAATGGAAAGTCGTGGATGCCAGTAACATTGATGCCTATGAGCAAGCGCTTCATCTTTACAAGGGCACGTATCTTGGCAATTACGAATACATGTGGGCTGAGCCCGAACGGGAAAGATTACGCTACCTGTGGCTGTATCATATGAGACAACTAAGTCTGTATTACCAGCAACAGGGGCTGGGGGAGAAAGTGATTGAGAGCACGCGGCGTATCCAGCAGATGCTTCCGGATGAGGAAGAAAGTTATTTTATTTTAATGAAACTATACAACGAAATGAACAATGATCTCGGTGTGGAGGAGCAGTATCGTCTCTTAACCACCAGAATGGAGCAAGATTTGGAGATACCGATCAGTGAAAACATTAGCGAATGGTATCAGGACTGGAAGCTCGGGTTAACCAAAGTCATGAAAACATAAATAATGAAATCACTTCAAACGAAACCTGTAAACCGTTACAAATATATGATCATCACGCTGATCATTTTTGGCGTATTGATTGGTATGCGCTCGGCATGGACCGAGCTATTCTACACAGCAGATGAGCATCGCGCCGTTAATGGGGTGCTTGATTTGAGAGGTGTGCATCTGGATCAATCCCCGGTCATGTACTTGAATGGGGAATGGGAACTTTACCTGGATGAGTTGCTGACCCAACAAGATATTGCGAAGAGGAATGGCGGTGCGAAGCGTGTTCAGGTCCCAGGAGACTGGGGGAGTGCACAGAATCAGGAACAAGAGAGTTCGTATGGTTACGGAACATATCGATTGCGCATTTTGACAGATCCGCTTCAGACGCCGGTTACCTTCTGGTTCAAGGGAATTCGAAGTTCATCCGAGATTGAGATGAATGGAGATGCCGATGGGGGAATGGGTACGGTCTCTATGGATAGCAGTACCTATACACCCAGAAGCACTTCATATACAGCGACCTACGATCAGGAAGGAACAACTTCCATTGAATTATTGATCCGTGTAGCCAATTACGACAGCCCGTATATGGGCGGAATTAGCAAACCTGTTCGCTTTGGTTCACAGGCAGCTGTTGATTTTTCGCGATGGTACTCCATTGGTTTTCAGATGGTTACCTTTCTAATTCTGATCCTTCACGGTATGTATGCCTGTATTCTCTACGCATTTAATCCACAGGAACGTTCCTTGCTGGTTGGAACCATGTTAACTGTATCTGTTGGCGTCGCGGTTATGATAGGTCATGATAATATATTGATGTTATGGCTTCCTATTAATTATACCTGGGGCATTAAAATTCGATTGATCGCATTGTTGTTGCAAAATGCTTGTATCCTTCTGTTATTCCAGAGATTAACGATGGTTCATGTGCGAAAGGCATGGCTTCAGTTACATGTGCTCATTACCTTGATCTATACTGCCATAATCGTGGTGGTGCCCATTCATATTACATATGCCATGATCCATTACAATGTCATTAACGTATTCTTTCTTGTATCCATGATCTGGTTTCTATACATCGTCGGAACGATGATCTTCAGGAAACAGGGGGACCGGGACATTGTGTTTCTGCTGCTTACCGCAGGAGGTATTACATCCAATCTGTTATGGAGTGTGGCCGAGACGGCCAGAGATGTGACAACCGTCTATTATCCGATTGATATTATTTTTGCGATTACCGGCTTCTCCGCCTATTGGTTCAAGAAGTACTTCAGGAATGCCAGTGAGAATATGAAACTGAATATAGAACTGCAGAAGGGTGACAAAATTAAAGATCAATTCCTGGCGAATACATCCCATGAACTGAGGACTCCGCTGCACGGAATCATTAACATCGCCCATAACGTCGTTACCAGAGAGAAGAGCAGGCTGGATGAACGGAGCCTGGAGGATATGGAACTGCTTATCACGATCGGTCGACGGATGTCCCATCTGCTTGGCGATCTACTGGATGTAGTCCGGCTGAAGGAGCATCGCATTGTGCTGCGCCAGGTTCCTCTTTCCATACAGTCAGTAGTGCCTGGTATTATCGCCATGCTGCAATTCATGGCAGAGCGAAAACCGGTCCGTCTACATATGGATATTCCGGAGTCCTTCCCTTTGGTTATGGCTGATGAAGAAAGACTGGTTCAGATTTTGTATAATCTGCTGCACAACGCGCTCAAACATACAGAGGAAGGAACGATCTCCGTAAGTGCCGATATTCGCGAAGGACATGCTCTGATTCATGTGACGGATACAGGCATTGGCATGGATGAAGACACGCGGATGCGTATTTTTCTTCCGTATGAACAAGGGTCGTATGGCATAAGTGATGGACAAGGCATCGGGCTTGGACTGAACATCTGCAAACAACTTGTAGAACTTCATGGTGGGGCACTAACGGTTCACTCGGAACTTGGAAAAGGCTCCGTGTTCAGCTTCGATCTGCCGCTCGCGCATGAAACAACCCATCAGGCTGAGTCGCAGCTTCCCCTGATCTGGGAGCAGGCAATGGAGATGATGGAAGATGCTCCTGGCGGATTCCTGTTACCTCGCTCTGGGATGGACGTCGTGGAAACTTCGGCGACAGCGGAGATGGCTCCGTTGTTAAAAGAGGGGAGAGCCACCATTCTGGCTGTGGATGATGATCCGGTGAATCTGGATGTGTTGGTCAGTATTCTCTCGACGGAGCCATACGATATAACTACAGCACGTTCGGGGCAGGAAGCGATGGAATTGCTCGGCACACGTCAGTGGGATCTGCTCATTACAGATGTGATGATGCCTAATATGTCCGGCTATGAGTTAACCCAGAAGGTACGGGAACAATTCTCGATGTCTGAGCTTCCTGTACTGCTGTTGACTGCACGAAGTCAGCCGCCTGATATCTACACGGGTTTCGCATCGGGCGCGAATGATTATGTCACGAAGCCTGTAGATGCGGTGGAGCTGAAATATCGGATACGTGCATTGACCATGTTGAATCAGTCCATTCAAGAGCGCCTGCGCATGGAGGCTGCCTATTTGCAGGCACAGATTCAGCCCCACTTCCTGTTCAATACGCTGAATTCACTTATGGTCCTAAGTGATATTGATACAGAGCATATGCGGAAGCTTGGTGAAGCTTTTTCATCCTATTTGCGGATCAGCTTCAACTATCTCAATACAGGGGAACTGGTGAAATTATCATACGAGCTGGAACTCGTGGAAGCCTATCTTTTTATTGAGAAAACGCGATTTGAGGATCGATTGTCGGTGGTATTAAACGTAGAGCCAGACCTTCCGTTGCTTCTCCCGCCGCTATCGATTCAGCCGTTGATCGAAAATGCCGTAAGACATGGGTTATTAAGCCGAAGTGTGGGTGGGACGGTATGCCTGTCTATTACTCGCCATGAGGGTTATACCCGTATTGAGGTGAAGGATAATGGCAAAGGCATCGAACCGGAGAAGGTTGCAGAGCTGTTACATGCTACGCCAGGCGGAAAGGGCGGCATAGGCATTGTGAATACGAACCGCAGATTGCTGCAACGGTATGGTCAAGGATTATCGATCGTAAGTGAACCGGGTGAGGGAACGATGGTGTCATTTGATATTCCGGATGAGGTATAAGGAAAAGGCCGCAGAAGTGAAGACTTCCGGCCTTTTTTGTTGTGCTTGCGTGTTCATTCCCTAATTTTAATTATTTCTAATGCTTGTTTCATATGTTAGTATATTTAACATTAGAAGCGCGGATTCCGGTGGTGGGCGCTAAACGTTGTTATAGTGGGTGAAGAGATCGATGCGCAATTGGGTCAAAAATGAGAATGTGCAGATGACGGCCATTGCCTTTGCCACAGCGGTAGGGGCACAATTCAAGATTAATCCGTTCCGGGAAGACTACTTCCGAATCGGCCTAGGGGTCAGTATCCTTTTATTTCTGTTGATGATCATGCCGCATCTGTCTTATGTGAAGACAGGAATCCTGACAGGCATCGCGAATTTGCTGTTCCAGTCGGCAGATCTCATCAATCATGTACAGACCGTGTCCATCCTGGAAAGCATGCGGGATAACCTGGGGGCAGGCGTGTATTACGTGGTTTTTGCCTATGGGCTTAGCAAGTTCAGGCATCGATTCCATGAGATGCAGCCTCTTCTGCTCGGCGGGTTAATCACATGTATCGATTTCTCCTCTAATCTTGTTGAGCTGCTGCTTCGCGGAATGTTAAGCGGGACCAATATCTTTTATATGAAGGAATGGTTGTATCTGCTTGTGGTGGGCGGTCTGCGAAGTTACTTCGTCATTGGGCTCTACAACAGCTTTGCGGTGAGGCAGATGCGGCTCTTGCATGCAGAGCAGGAGAAGCGGATGGAACAGATGCTGAATGTGAACTCCGGTCTGTATGGCGAGGTGTTTTACCTGAAGAAAGCGATGAATACGATTGAAGGCATTACGGCAGACAGCTATGATCTATATCGTGATCTCCGGGAGCAGGACTTGAACCAATACAGTCAGCGCACGCTGGGCATCGCTCAGCAGATTCATGAAGTAAAGAAGGATTCACAACGTATTCTGGCGGGTCTACTGAAGCTGTATGATAATGAAAAAGCAGTCAACATGAGCTTATCTGAAGTACTGAACTTTGCCAGCAAAGCAAACCGAAAATACAGCGAGATGCTGCATAAGCAGGTCGAGATCGATATTGAGCAACAATATGATTGTGAATCTCCGTATTACATTCCGCTCCTAACGGTAATGAACAACCTGATTGCCAATGCGGTGGAGGCGATTGAGCATGATGGGACGATCCAAATTCGTGTATATGAGCAGGAAGATGACGTACATTTCGTCGTTACAGATAATGGAAAAGGCGTACCCGAAGCCAAACGGGATGTTATTTTTGAACCGGGCTATACAACGAAGTTCAATGAAGTCGGCATTGCCGCGACGGGTATTGGCCTGTCCCATGTACGTGATATCGTTCAGTCGTTGGCGGGACAGATTACGGTGGAATCGGCGCCTGCGGGAGCGAAAGGCACTACATTTGGTATAGCAATTCCCAAAATGAATCTAATAAAGGGGGCCGATGTCAATGACACTTTCTATCATGATCGTGGATGATGATGTGGTAAGCCGGAGCATGCTGCATGATATCATTGAATCCTGTGGAATCGGCGAGCTTGCAGGCATGGCAGAGGGCGGCATAGAAGGGGCGCGGATGATCATGGATCTTCGTCCCGATGTGGTGCTGATTGATCTGTTGATGCCGGATCAGGACGGAATTGAGACCGTTGCGAAGCTGAGGCAGAGTGGATATACCGGGAAATTCATTATGATCTCTCAGGTGGAGAATAAGGAGATGGTAGGGGCGGCCTACCAGAACGGGATTGAATTCTTTATTCATAAACCGATTAATCGGGTGGAAGTGGAGCATGTGCTCAGCAAAGTGAATGAACAGTGGAAGTATGAACGTTACGTGCTGGAGATCAAGCAGTCGATGGCCCGATTGAATCTGATGGAAGCGCCGGCCCATGCCCAAGGTCGTACGGTGCGAGATGCGGCAAGAAGCATTCTGATGGATCTGGGGATCATCGGGGAAAGTGGCAGCAAGGATATTGTAGCCCTTATGGAGTATGCCATTGATCAGAAGCGAGCCGGGGAGTGGCCGCCGTTGAAGGAGTCGTACGAAGCGGTGGCCCAGACGTACAAGTCTACGCCCAAAGACGTGGAGAAAGAGAGTAAGGCGATGGAACAACGCATTCGCAGAACGGTGATTGCCGCGCTGACGAATATGGCCTCGATTGGACTCAACGATTATAGCAACCACAAGTTTGAGCATTATGCGCCCCTCTACTTTGACTTCCAGGATGTACGGATGAAGATGAGAGCCATGGAAGAAGATCAGGCAGGCGACAAAGGCAAGGTGAATATCAAAAAGTTCCTGCATGTGTTCTACATGGAGACGATTGAAAAAATGAATAATTAAATAATCGAGATATGCTATCTCTTATCCAAAAGCCGAATTCCCGAAGGCAACACCTTCATGGATTCTCGGCTTTTTTTGTTTACCACCTTCTTTATTGTTATATAACCTTACATATAATATTGAAATTGGACTTTTTATTAGCACTTTTTGCGCATTTATCTATCTAAAAACATTACATGTTAATTATATTTTCATGAGTTGTTATTATTTTGTGTAGGATCATGTAAGTTGGCGTAGGGAGCGAACTACAATACGTACATGAATAGCATTTTGCATAAACCCGGCGAGCGTCTTTCAATCAGAAAGATATAGATCGAAATGATTCAATTCGTCTATATCTTATACCCGGAAGCGAGTTTGATTCGAATTATGCAAAATGCTGAAATACAAACGGTCGATTAGGTCGATCCCAATCTAATTCGGAAAAGGGGTTTTTTCTATGAAAAAGGTAGCATCCATTGTAATGGCGTCCGTTCTTGCTTTAACACTTAGTGCCTGCGGTGCAGCAAAGTCCGGTGAAGAGAGCAATGTACCATCGGCAAGTGGTTCAGCTGTTGAGAAATATACATTTGGTACCGATGCAACGTATCCCCCTTTTGAGTTTCAGAAGGACGGCAAATATGTAGGAATCGATATTGACCTCATGAACGCGATTGCGGAAGAAGAGGGCTTTGAAGTAGAGATCAAACCGATGGACTTCAAAGGCATTATTCCAGCCATCACGGCAAATCAGCTGGACGGAGCCATTGCAGGCATTAGCATTACGGACGAACGCAAAAAAGTCGTGGACTTCTCGGAACCGTATTATCAGGCTGGTCTGTCCTTGATCGTGCATGAAGATAACACGGACATCCTAAGTCCTGAAGATTTAAAAGGAAAAATTATTGCGATTAAAAAAGGAACCTCAGGTGCCAATCTCGCAGATGAATATGCGAAAACCTACGGGGCAACCGTGAAATATTTTGATGACAGCCCATCGATGTATCAGGAAGTTGCGAACAAAAACGCAGATGCTACGCTGGAGGATTTCCCCGTCATCTCCTATAAGATTGCCATTGACCCGAATGCCAAGCTCAAAATCGTTGGAGACCGATTGAACGGTGACTTCTACGGCATTGCTGTTACCAAAGGCGATGCAGAGTTGCAGAAGAAGATCAATGATGGACTGAAGAAATTACAGGAAAACGGTAAGTATGATGAGATTGTCGGCAACTATCTGGGAACAACGGCTAAATAGAAGGGAATGTGGTACGGATGGACTCCTCCTTGCAAGTCATAATAGACGCACTGCCTCTTCTGTTAGAGGGTACAGTAGTTACGTTGAAACTAGTCGTAATCTCGCTCATCATTGCGATGGTGATCGGATTGATCTCAGGTCTGATGAGTACTTCTTTGAATCGATTGTTGCGGCTGGTAGCTACGCTTTACGTGGATATCATCCGTGGCACACCCCTTCTGGTGCAGGTATATTTCATCTACTTCGGACTGCCAGTGTTCCTGGATATGCGGATTCCGGCGATGACCGCAGGTATTATTGCGATTAGTCTGAATGCCGGAGCTTACATCTCGGAGATTTTCCGAGCAGGGATTAATTCGATTAGCAATGGGCAGCATGAGGCGGCGCGCTCCTTGGGCTTAACTCGTTTCCAAACGATGAGGCTGGTCGTGTTACCTCAGGCAACCCGGCGCATGATTCCTACCTTTGTAAACCAGTTCATTATTACGATCAAAGATACATCGCTGCTATCGGCGATAGGTATCGCAGAATTGACACAAAGCGGGGAAATTATTATTTCCTCCAACTTCCGGGCATTCGAAATCTGGGGTGTGGTGGGTATATTCTACCTGATCATCATTGTTCTGTTGTCCCGGGCTTCCCGATTCATTGAAAGGAGGTATGCGATCCGATGATTACCGTACAGAATCTGAAAAAGCAGTTTGGTGCCAATGAGGTGCTGAAGGATATCTCCACAACGATTCAGGAGAAAGAAGTCGTATGCGTCATCGGACCTTCCGGGTCTGGTAAAAGTACCTTCTTACGCTGCCTTAATCTACTGGAGGATGTGACGTCTGGAAAGGTGACGATCGGTGGTGTCGAGGTCACTTCACCCAAGACGGATATTGATCAGTTGCGAACCAATGTGGGCATGGTGTTCCAACAATTCAACCTTTTTCCCCATCTAACTGTGTTGGAGAATATCATGCTCGCACCGAAGCATATCAAGAAACTGAGTAAGGCCGAGAATGAGAAAAAATCAATGGAGCTGCTTGGCAAGGTCGGGCTATCGCAGAAGAGGGATGCGTATCCCGAGCAGTTGTCAGGTGGACAACAACAGCGTGTAGCCATCGCACGTGCACTCGCCATGAACCCGAGTGTGATGCTGTTCGATGAGCCTACGTCTGCACTCGACCCGGAGATGGTTGGAGAAGTGCTGCAAGTTATGAAAGACCTCGCTCACGAGGGAATTACGATGATTGTCGTTACGCATGAGATGGGCTTCGCCCGTGAGGTGGCGGATCGGGTGATCTTTATGGACGGCGGCTATATTGTGGAGGAAGGCACGCCTGAAGAGCTCTTTCAGAATACACAGCATGAGCGGACCAAGGCGTTTCTGGGTAAGGTTTTATAACGATACTGGATCAAAAAAAGAACTGAAAAAATCCCCTATGGGCGGACGATGCATCAAGCACATCTGATATGATGGACTTGAGCACGACTCGCTTGCAGGGGATTTTTGGTGCTGTGCGTAATACATAATAAGATAGATGTAGCACGACGAACATGTTATCGATACAAAGGAAAGCGCTTAATAACTACTTTTCATGAATCGTTGAGGGGGAATGAAGGATGAGCGTACAAGCGAATACCGGGTTAAAGATCTATGACTTAACGGAACTGCCTTATCTCAAGGTGCATGGCAGAACAACTGGAGAGTTATCGCCGCTGACGTTATTTTGGACGGGGAGTGCAGTCGAACTCAATGTGCAGAGCTCCGAACTTTGGGTTGAGGTGGAGTCTGAATATGATATATATGAGTCATGGATTAGCATTCTGATCAACGGTGTTTCGGTGAGTAGACAGATGTTAACGGCGGGAAGGTACTGGGTCTGTATATTCCGGGGCATGAACGCGTATGTGGTGAAGAATGTACGGATCGTTAAAGATGTTCAAGCGATGAGTGGCGACCCAGGCTGTTCCTTGCAGATTCATGCGGTGAAGTTAGATGGAGCGTTCCTGCCTGTGCAGGAAAAACCCTACAAGATCGAGTTTATCGGTGACAGTATTACATCTGGTGAAGGTGCCATTGGAGCTAAAGCAGAGGAGGATTGGGTTCCGATGTGGTTTAGCGCCATACATAATTATACGTTTATGACAGCAGAGGTATTGAATGCAGAATACCGGGTCATCTCGCAAAGTGGCTGGGGTGTGCTGACAAGTTGGGATAACAATCCGAAGGGCAACATTCCGGATTATTACGAACAGGTCTGTGGTCTGCTTGCTGGTGAACGTAACGAAGCGCTCGGCGCGGGAGATCAGCATGATTTTGGTTCGTGGCAGCCGGATGTGGTGGTCGTGAACCTGGGCAGCAATGATGGAGGTGCATTCCAGTCACCTGAGTGGAAAGACCCCGACACGGGCAAGGTGTACAAGCAGCGTTTGAACGAAGATGGTACGTATCATGAAGAAGATCTGGCTGCTTTTGAGAAAGCGGTGGAACAGTTCCTGTCCAAACTTCGGAAAAACAATCCGGCGGCACATCTCGTATGGGCTTATGGCATGCTTGGTTTTCCCATGATGCCAGCCATCTACCGTGCGGTTGATGCGTATATGAAGGGGACAGGGGACCGTAAGGTCTCGATCATCCAACTTCCGGATACTACCGAAGAAACGGTAGGGGCGCGCACCCATCCAGGCGAGTTATCTCACCGTAGGACGGCAGATGTGTTAGCGGAATATCTACGAGGATTGATAGGATAACTTGATACATGGTAATGGAAAGACCACTCTTTCATGAACGGTACCCCAATGGTAGATCGTGTCTAAATTTATGGAGTCCCTTCATTATAAGAATGGTCTTTCCCTTTTCTGCTCATCTAGACATTCGGAGGTGTGTCCGCTGTGCCGCTGTTTTGAACCTCGTAACGAATTGAAATGATCTGTCCGAGCGTCTGGGTTCGGATCATTTTGAACTGGCTTGGCACCGTGCCTGCCGGGAATAAGGGGATGCCTTCACCAAGAATTTTGGGAATGATGGCGACTTCAATCTCATCCAGTAATTTTTTGGCTAACACAGCTTGAACCAATATGCCGCCACCCACAATCCATACGTCTCCGTCAGAAGTCTGCTTTAATCGGGGAATGAGCGTATCTACCGTCTCGGTTGTAAACTGTACATGCGGAGCGGGCGGCTGTTCTGAGCGGGAAAGAACATACGTTGAGCGATCCGCATAGGGAAATTCTTCAGACAGTGTGAGCACCTCTTCATACGTATAACGTCCCATAACGACGCTACCGATCGTTTCATAAAAGGCAGCATACCCGTTGTCTCCACCATCACCCTCCACATCAAATAACCAATCGACCGAACCATCTAGTCTTGCGATATATCCATCCAAACTCATAGCAATGTACAAAATTGTTTTGTTATCAGACATGTTCATCGCTCCCTTCTACAATGTATGATACACTTTAACTATGACAAAAGTTGACGTAGTTAGGATGTTGAGTTCATGAATCATCGAAAGCTGGCGATCATGCGCCTGATGGATTCCAGACAGAAGTTCACTGCCCGGGAACTGGCAGAACGGTTCGACGTATCGGTTCGTACGATTCAGCGAGATCTGGATGCATTGCAGGCGCTGGGTTTTCCCTTGTACACAGAAGTTGGCGTGAACGGTGGATACTGGGTATTGCCCAATCGGATTTTGCCACCTCTTCAACTGACACAGCAGGAGGCAATAGGACTGTTTATGATGCTGGAATATCTACAGCAAGTCCCGGATTTTCCATATGGGTCAATGCGTGAGCATCTGGCTGAGCAATACTTCTCTACTTTGCCTGAAGATGTACGGGATCTGATTATGCGAATGAGAGAGCATATCACCTTTGCCCAGCATCCTGGTGAGCATGCCGAGCCTTTAACAACCGAGATATTGAGTGCAGCGGTAGAAAAGAGAGAAATCGAATTTATGTATCATGCCCGCAATGGGCGTAAAAAAGTCCAGGTCTTCCCATATGGTATCTACTATGAGCAGGGATATTGGTACATGCCAGCCCGAAATAAGGACCGCGTATTATTGTATCGGGTGGATCGCATGCAGCAGTTGGTCTTTCTGGAATCCGTGGATGAGTCAGTTCCGAGTCTAAAGGCATGGCTAGCTGCCAAAGAAGACAGAGCAAGCGTAGAAGTGGTGCTGCAATTCACGGAATTTGGAGCAAGGATTGCCGCGTCAGATGTGTTGTTCAAGTCGGTTCAAGGCCATGAGTGGCGCGGACTGGTTCCGCTGGAGGAGTTCTCTTTTACAGCGCGAAAGTTACTCTCCTATGGTCCGGAAGTGAAGGTGATCACGCCATCTGAGTTAAAGCAGCAGGTTAGAGAGTTGCTGGAACGGAGTTTAAGCCAGTATGATGAGGGATAAAAGCTTTAAACGCTGGATATTCGGGTATCAAGGAAGAGATAAGAAAGGTGTGTAGAAAAATGGGCGAAGTTTGGACTAAAGACATCATCCCGACTGTATCCGATAAAGTAGTGATTGTGACAGGTTCGAACGGCGGGTTAGGGTATGAAACGGCATTAGCATTGGCTGAAAAAGGTGCGAAAGTTATCCTTGCAGTTCGTAATCTGGACAAAGGTGAAAAGGCAGCTAATAAAATAAAATCGTCTGTGCATGTAGCTGGAGAGGTAATCGTTATGCAGCTCGACCTTAGCGATTTAGCTAGTATCCGTAAGTTCGCAGCCGCTTTTCTTGAGCAATATGATTCTTTGTCCATTCTCGTTAATAATGCAGGAATTATGAACCCTCCATTCCAGTTGACGAAGGATGGTTTTGAATTGCAGTTTGGTAGTAATCATCTAGGCCATTTTGCGCTTACGGGTCTACTATTGCCTCGATTGATATCTACTCCGAAATCGAGAGTAGTTACTGTAAGCAGTTTGGCAGCTGGTAATGGTACAATTGATTTTAATAATTTGGATGGCTCCAAAGGATATGCTCCCATGAAGTTCTACAGTCAAAGCAAGCTAGCCAATCTGATGTTTGCGAGAGAGCTGCAGAATAAATTTAATTCCGCCCATATTGATTCCATGAGTATCGCCGCTCATCCAGGAATTTCGCATACCAATCTATTTTCTTTCGGTTCGGGAAAACAGACCAATATATTTATGCGTAGTCTTTTGAAAATCATTAGTCAACCAGCACATATGGGAGCATTGCCTACCTTGTATGCTGCAGCAGATCCGACAATCAGGGGAGGGGAATATATTGCTCCCAGTGGTATGGGCGGCACGAAGGGTTATCCCAGGAGCGCTAAGATTATCGAAAAATTATATGACGCTAACATTTCAAACAAGCTATGGAGCGTATCAGAAGAATTAACAGGGGTTTATTACAGATTTAACGATTGAATGGGGGGCTACCATGATTCGATTCATAATAAGTTTAACGACCCGCTCTATGCAGAGTCCATGTGATGAACAACGGCGGTTGTTTGCATAGAGCTTGAAATTCTTTTCCGCCATACTTATAGTGCATATCTAATGCGTTCATCTTACGACTCTGCTGCCTTAAAGATTTTAACTTTTAAGGAGTGGAGCAACGTGAAATATATTAATGCGGATACAATCTTCCCGGAAGAATTGCTCAAAGAAATACAGCGTTATATCCCCGGAGGCCTGATCTATATTCCGAGGCCCAAGGATGCCCACAAGAAGTGGGGCGAGAATTCGGGTGGCAGAAGGATTGTCCGGGAGCGGAACGACGAGGTCCGCAGGCTTTTTGCTGCGGGAACAACCATCGATCAGCTTGCGGAGCAATACTGTTTATCCGTCGATAGCATCAAGAAAATTGTGTATTGCAAAAAAGGATGAAATATGGAAGCCGTGTTCGAGCAATCGAATGTGGCTTTTTTACTGTAAAGAATGGTTATTAAGGATTCTTTACATATTCGAGTAGTGTAACTGCGCGTAGAATTAATTCGACGGTACAAGGATGTGCGATGAGGTTCTTGATATAAGACCTTAAATAATCTGGTAAGGTGGGTGAATATGAATATAGAAGTGAAATTAACGAATAAAGACGAGGCGTATGTGATTAAAAATATGTACCCACTATACCTTCATAATTTATCCGGACATTATGGTCTGGGTGGAGAGCATACCCCGAACGAACATGGCATTTTTGAGCCAAGTCCTGATTATAAAACATTACAGGATCAGTATGATGTGCAGAACATATGGTGGGAAAAACCGGAGTGTCTTTATCCGTTCCTCATGATTGTGGATGGCATACCGGCAGGGTTTGCGTTCATAGCTACTCCGCCATATTGTTCACAAGGTACGGATTTCTTTGTACATGATTTCTTTCTGATGCAGCCGTTTCGAGGTGTAGGCGTTGCTGAACACGTGGCATCGACGATCTTCGGCATGTTTAGAGGAAACTGGGAGTTATTCACCAATCCATCGGAGAAAAATAAGATTGGCCAATCTTTCTGGCGGAAAACAGTGACTCATTATACCAAAGGTAACTATCGGGAAATGTACGGGCAAACGTTCGATGGCTATAAATTGATTTTTCAATTCTCCAATATATAAAGAGAGACCGTCTCCCTTTGAGGAAAACGATCTCTCTCCACTGCCTTTTATACACTACCGTTGAAATAGTGATACTCGGAATTCACTTCAAAACCAACACTGCGGTACAGATTCAAAGCACGTTCGTTCTCGGTAACCACAGACAGGCGAATATCTGTATAACTTTGTTCTCTTAGGAGATTCACCAAAATACGAAGCGCTGTGCGTCCTATTTTCCGTCCCTGATAATCAGGTGAAATACAGAAGTTATGAATAAATGAGGTTGTCGCATTGATGGAGTTGATCCGTACCAGCCCGACAGGTGTTTGATCCTGCCATGCAATATAGTTGACTCGGCTGGGTTCATTGGTTTGCATAAAGTAATTGCGTGTCCATTCCTCCGAATCCCCAAAAGCTTGGGATGAGCAAGTGACCATAAACTCCATATCTTCGTCTTTTGCCACGGATAACGTTAGTTCAGACGGTTCTGCAACCTCAAGCGCTTCATTTACTAGTTGCATCGAATACTCGGCACGATCATAAATGGCTCTAAGGGATTGAGCAGTATGAATGCCAGGAGATAAGCCCTGAGGAACGCGATAGCTGAGTTGGTTGATCCCTTGTGGTTTCATATCCAGGATGGCCCTGTTCAGTAGGTTGCTGAATACACCTTGGCGACGATACTGCGGATGTACGATGGCATTAATATTTCCGGTTATGGTGTCAGATGCATACCAACTGAGGAGTCCTACCAATTTACCGTCACGATAACAGAGGAGCGCATGGTCTCCATCTTTTTTGCTGATATGGTCAAGGTCTGCTTTCAGATGGACGGAATCCAGCTGTTTACATTGTTGCTCGAGCAAAATAATAGCATTAATCTGTTCCTTGGAGTTATAGACCATGGGAACGACTTGATAAGATGACATAGCTTCACACCTTCATTGTTGAAGGAAACACGCAGTTGTTGGACCCGCAGGCGCTATCCTTCGAGATTCGGTCCACTTCCCGATGACTATAACACAATCTATGATGATGATGACACCCAATGGATGTAATTCACTGGATGTCTATTCAGATGCACTCAATAACTGGACATTATATCCTATTGAAGGGATAATTGAGAGTAATACTGACGAGAAAGGGAGGGATTAACCATGCGCAAGTTGGCATCTGTGATGGGTACATTATTTCTTTCCGCCGCCATGTTAATGGGGTGTACACCATCTGAACCAGCGGAAAGCACTGAACCCATAACTCCACCAGTAACGGAACAGCCGAGTGATGTGAGTGATCAGAAGGCGACAGCGGAGGAGCAGCAACATGCGCTGGAAATGTCGCTGGATTATAAGACAACAGAACTCACCGTGGATGGCAAGGACTATGAGGATACGTTAGAGATGGAAGGGTTATTGGCCAAAGGGGACACCATGAAGCCATTCCTGACCTCCAGAAACTACGAGGCTTACATGGCTAATCGATATATTGTCTTGCCTCTTCAGGTTGCACACATCGAACAAGCGAAGCTGCATCCTGAAAATATACAAACCAAGATCAAAGATAACAAGAGCGACTGGATTCTTGTGGAATACACGCTTGATCTGAAATTTACTGACGAGAATGACAAGGAGTTCAAGTCTATTCCGCTATCGGGCGATATCACCTTTTTGCAGGATCAGGGAGAATGGCGCATTCAGGATGACACGTACAATAGGGATGCATTTGCGGACATCATCAATAATTCACTGTAGTCATGAATAAGCTCCTTCATATCAGTACGCACTTCAAAGTGCGTACTTTTTTTGTGGCGGCGTACCCAGCTAAGCGCGCGTCGTCAAAAGGGTCTCATCGCGATGTTAGCTATCGACACCTGCTAGAAATTTGCAGGGTACATTCTCCTTTAATGATGATATCATTTGGATAAATAAACTTACTTATTGCGCTTTTAGAGATTGGGGTTTAATTCATCATGAGGGAGATTCTCCGAGTCGGTTCTCGTAAGGTTTGGTTGTATATCATTGCTGCTGTTATTGGTTTGGTTGCAGGCTATGTCGTCCTCTCTGAGCAGGACTCTCCTAAGTTCCAAAGTGAAGAAGGTATTCTGGATTTAACGCAGGCGCAACTTAGTACGAATCCGCAAAAATTAACAGGGAAGTGGGCGTTCTATTGGCAAGAACTACTGTCGCCTGAGGATATGCGAGTTCGTTCGGCAAGGGAAGGAAATCAGGACCACTGGATTAGCATCCCAAGCTCCTGGCTGGGCTACCCGTTAGAAGGTCAGCGGCTGAGCGGTACAGGCTATGCAACCTTTGGGCTGGTCGTTCATCTAAGTGAGCAGGATCGAGATGAGATGCTTGCTCTGCGGCTGCCTAGCATTTTTAATGCGTACAAATTATGGGTCAATGGTGAGCTGCAGGCAGAAGTTGGTGAGGTTGGTCAGGACAAGCACAGCATGACCCCGCAACTGGAAACAAAGCTGGTGTATTTTCAGCCTGAAAGCGACACGTTAGAGCTGGTCATGCAAGTCTCCAACTTCCAACATCATCGGGGCGGCATTACCAAGAATATCGAGCTGGGTGGCAGTGGCGTAATAACGACCAAGACCAATCTGAATCTTGCCAGGGATATGTTCATCACGGCAAGTTTGCTAGTGATCGGTTTGTATAATCTGCTGTTGTTCATGCTGCGACGTAAGGATAAAGCTCCGTTATATTTTGGCCTGTTTACTGTACTGCTTGGTATTCGATCCTTGTTCAACGGCGAGCTTATCTTTACACAATGGTTGCCTCATTTTCCTTGGGAATTGCAGTTCAAGATCGAATATCTGATTCTTTGTGTCAGTGGTTATATCATCACCATGTATTTTGATTGTATTTTTCCGAATTATGTGTCGCGATGGTTTCGTCTTGGCACCCGGATCGTAACTGGTGCATTCTGTATCCTTGTAGTGATAACCCCTGCAATTATATATACAAAATTTTTGCTGGTCATCGGTGTGATGGTAGTTCTACACATGATTTATCTGATGATCGGGCTGGTTCAGGCAGCTGTGCGACGTATGGAGGGAGCACTGATCTTCCTGCTGGTGTCGGTGGTTACTTTGGTCACGGTTGTCAACGATTTTTTGTATTTTAACGGTTGGTCGCTAGTTGGAAATACATCTCCGCTTGGCTTATTGATATTTACGATCGCGCAGCTGATTCTGCTGTCTTCGCGATCTACGAGGACGGCATCGAACGAAGAGAGAATTACACGTGAATTACAGGACGTTAATGACAAGCTGATTGAAATGAATATGAATCTGGAACAGACCGTTCAGGAGCGAACACAGGCCTTATCTACAGTGCATGATGATCTCCAAACCTCGTATGACCGACTCCTTCACTCCGAGCAAGGGAGGAAGAAGCTACTTGCTTATATTACGCATGATCTGCGTATGCCGTTGTCCAGTATGCTTGGATATGTAGAAGCTATACAGGACAGGGTCAAACCGGAACGCAATGAACAATATCTGAAGTACATCCGGGAGAACACGATAAGGATTAACCGTATGATTGAGGAGTTGTCCTTCTTGTCTCATTTGGAGACCGGACAAGTCTCGTACCGAATGGAGCCAGTTCAGATGATTCCTTTCTTGCATGGTTTTTTTGAACAATATGAGTTGGTAGTGCGCGACGCAGGATTAGACTTCATACTGGATATCGGAGATACCGAGGATAGACGATCTATTTTGCCAGTTGTCGAGATGGATACGAAAAGAATAGAACAGGCTTTATTTAATCTAGTTTCAAATGCCATGAAGTTCACCTCCAGCGGGGGGCTGGTGCGTATTGCACTAATTGTGGAAATGGTGAATCATGCTCCCCATGCAGTCATTAGCATACAGGATTCTGGAATGGGTATTCCTCCGGAGCAGCTTGAGCAAATCTTCGAACGTAATTACAGATATGATCGGCCGGGAATGGGCATAGAGGGCAGTGGACTGGGGCTGGCAATTTGCAGGGAAATCGTACAAGCGCACGGAGGCATGGTTCGAGCGGAGAGCGACGGCAAGATGGGGGCGACATTCTATGTAACGTTTCCTTGTACGGTGATTGAAGGAAAGGGATGATGAGATGGACACGCACAAAATCATGATCGTTGATGATGATCCTCATATATGCGAGATTGTGCAGGTGTATTGTGATAGGGAGGGATTTGTCTCCACCTGCAGTCATAGCGGGTCAGAAGCGATGGAGCTGCTTGCATCGTTTGAGCCGGATTTAATTATACTGGATATATTGCTGGCTAATGAAAACGGTATTGACTGGTGCAGGAATGCGCGTAATCTCACCAGTGCCCCGATTGTGTTTCTGAGCAGTCAAGAGGAAGACGAAATAAAAATTAGCGCATTGTCCTATGGCGGGGACGATTATGTGACCAAACCGTTCAGTCCGGGAGTGCTCATGGCCAAGATCAAGGCTCACCTTCGCAGAGTGTCGACGGGTAGAAGGGAACAACTGCTGGAGTTACCGGGTTTGACACTGGATTTCTACACGCAGTCCGTCAACACGGGGAGTAAACCTATCTATTTATCGAAAAAAGAGTTCAGTCTGCTGTCCTATATGGCACAAAACGTGAATCGTGTCGTTAGTGTCGATACGTTGTTTCAAATCATCTGGGGAATGGAAAGTCTGGAGGATACGAGAACGGTCGCTGTACATATCAGTAATTTACGCAAAAAAATTGAGTCTGACCCTGCAGACCCCGAGCGAATCATTACGGTTCGGGGGAGCGGATATATGCTGGTTTCTAACAGTACGTCACAAGCATGAATATAGCAGTAAGGGTGGTAGTCTATTATAAATGGGAAAATGGCGTTGGAGCAGTACCTGACGCTATTGGCCCATTTTTGTTTTTTCCACTAGCTTCGTAATCGACTCAAGATATTGAATTCCTCAACACCAGTCTGCGCTTTTCCATCCTCGTCAAAATGATGTGCCATCTCTCCGAAGAATTAAACGATCCAATACGCACGGATTTAAAGTTTTCTTTAGGTTTCTCAAGTAGGATGATCCATCATGATAAAATCACATTGGTCGATATAACGACATATTTCATCAAATTGCAACTGATTATTAGCTAAGAGGACGTTCATTCGAGCCGGATCAAACGATAATACTTGAAGAAATGGTTGTCTTGCTGTCCCGCATTAGTACTTGAAGAAGGAAGTGGCTTTGATGGCACGAGTTATATGTATTACATCAGGGAAAGGTGGAGTTGGCAAGACAACGGTCACAGCTAATCTCGGGACTGCCCTTGCCTTATCGGGGAGCAGCGTTTGCCTGATCGACGCTGATTTTGGATTGAGAAATCTGGATATTCCGCTTGGTTTGAGCAATAGGGTAAGGTATCATATTTCCGATTTTCTGACGGGTCGATGTGCTTTACATCAAGTGATCGTCAAAGATAAGCGAATCAGTACCTTGTCCTTTATCTCCTGTAGTAACGATGCGGTGCATCACGATGATCCGAAAGTTTTTGGCGAGGTTGTGCAGCAAATAGCCCAGAACTATGATTATGTGCTGATCGATTCGCCGGCAGGCATTGAAAATGGATTCTGGAATGCAGCTTTGGCAGCAGATGAGGCTATTGTCGTTACTACGCCTCATCGTACATCGCTTCAGGACGCGGATCGCGTAATCGGATTATTAGAAGATATGATTCCGGCTCCGCCACAGCTCATCATTAATATGGCCGACGGACAGGAAGCCCGTTCGGCAACGGTAAAGATGCAGGATATTATCGATATTCTCAATATCGGTGTGATTGGCGTGATCCATGCCGATGTAGAAATTATACGTTCCGTACATAAGGGCATCCCGATTGCGCTTAATCCCGAGTTTGAAAGCGGGCTGCGCTTCAGGCATATCGCCCACAATGTGGCGAAGAATCAGCAGGAGCCTTTTATCTCAGTGAAACCCAAGAGGCATATTAGTATTTTTTCACTTCCTCAAAGACTGCGTTGGGGGAAGAGCAGTTCGTTATAGTCGATTCTGCTGGGTGAATCGTTCACACGCGAATCATCTGGAATGGATTGCAGACTAGCTTTAAAATTCATGAAAAATTGTGGTGTGGGAGTTACCTTCCCTACGCCGCTATTTTTGATGTCATTGATGTTCTCACTTGCAAGTAGTTGCTTACTTAAAGTTTTCTTTATAATTCACAAGCGCCCCTATCTCGCATGATAAAATACGGAAGAAAAAACGACATAATTTGCATGTATTGGTGTCACAATTCGACTGCGACTGATAAGAAAGGTCGGTGAACGAATTCAATCTGTAAAGTTGGCATTATCGTACCTTAAAGCAGTCGAATTTTGGACGGTCTTTTTTAGTTTGAGCTATACATAGAAGGGATGAATGAAAGTGAAGAAAGTAAGACAGGGATGGAAGGTGAGCCGGCAGATCCTGATGTGGATGCTGGTGATCAGCTTAGTAGTTTCTGCCGTGCCCCTATTATCAGCGCAATCGGCAGTAGCGGCTGAACTGCCGATGCAGATGACAAAAGTAACCACATCCAGTGGATTCCAGGATGTGAGTCCCACCGACTGGTTCTATGATGCAGTCGTCCATGTGCAGGAGAAGGGCATATTCAGCGGAACGAACGCGAGTAGCTTCTCTCCTAAGGGGACAATGACACGTGCCATGTATGTGACGGCACTTGGACGGATGGCCGGAGTCGATGCCGGGGCGTACTCCACTTCGAGCTTTGCCGATGTACAGGCGGGCAGCTGGTATGCGCCATATGTCGAATGGGCGGTTAAGAAGGGAATTACCGATGGCACGGGGGATCGGAAATATTCGCCGGATGCTACCGTATCTCGGGAGCAAATGGCGACGATGACGTTGCGGTATTTCGAAAGCGAACAGATCCCTTATCAGACCGAGAATCCGGTCACGACAGAGCCGGGCGATCTCGGGGATGTATCGCCTTGGGCGGCTGACGCGGTCATCAAGCTGTGGCAAGCCGGTGTGTTCACCGGGGACGAAAAGGGGAACTTCAATCCGCGTGCACAAGCGAGTCGCGCGGAAGCAGCGGTTCTCTTCATGCGCAACAACGCGGTTGTAGAGCCGTGGAAAAATCAGAATCAAACGCCGGTGACGCCTACTCCAACACCTACACAACCGGGAACTCCAACGGTAAACCCAACACCAACACCCGGCGGTAATAATGGTGGCGTAACACCGACGGAACCGGTGACACCAGCGCCAACACCTGGAGGTAACCCCGGAACGGGTTCCACCGCGTATACACTAACGTTTGATAGCAACGGTGGCTCGGCGGTCGCTGCGCAGACGGTACGACCAGGCCAGGTGCTCAATAATCTTCCTGCTCCAACGCGGGATGGATATATATTTCAAGGGTGGTTTACAGATAGTGATCTTTCACTCATCTTTGCAAGTGGCAGTACCCTGACCGCAGATACGAAATTATATGCAAAGTATACGGATCGCGTGGACAGTGCTGTACAAAGTACGCCTAGCTACTCGGTACTGGATGTTGCGACGAACTATACGATCGCTGTACAAGATACATCGGGCAGCCTAACAGCATCTGAGGTCAAAGCTCGCATGACGTTTCAGGATACAGCCAATCCTGAATTTGAGGGGATCACCGTCACGGGAGGGAACGGGAAGTTCACGGTAGCGTCCGCAGTAGAAGGTGGTCATTTCGTAGAAGGCAACACGTATGAACTTACGTTGACAGACGACAACTTGACCTTCCAAGGCCAAGACGCGACGACGAGAATCTATGTGTTTGGCGTTGCGAAGCAAGAAATCATGGACATCCCGCTGCATACGAGCATGGTCTACCTGTCCTTTGCGGATGTCACGGATATGATGCTGAACGGCACGGAGGTTGGTTCGGCAGCCATTCCTGTAGTCGCCACAACGGTAGGTGGTAGTGGAAATACGCTGGCTGAAGCCAATGCAAGCAGCGGTACGTTCGTATATAACGGAAGCACCGAGGTTGAAGCTGGCGATACCGTCGCCATCTATCAAGGGGTTCGCCCTGATCTGCGCACGTTAGAAACAACCGGTGAAGACAATGGCGATATCGCCTATGTCCATATCTCAGCGGTGAACGGTACGACCTACACCTATGGTCAAGCAGATATCAATCAAGTATTGTTCAAACCGGATGTGCTGCCAGTGAGTGTAGATGCAGACACAGACAATGATCCTGATAACCATTCCATCACGGTTGAGCAGACTGTGATGAACTATAGTGACAGCATGTATGAGCCACTCGGCTTGGATGAGCTGACGACAGTGGATGTAGGCGACTTTATCGGGTTCTATGAGGGTGGATTTGCCCAATCGGATTTTGTGGCCACTGGTTACGGGCGCATCACGTCAATTACGCCTGCGGCAGAAATGAATATCATTACGTATACCGATGCTACGCTAGATGACGTCACGAGTGCGTTCGACCTCTATCAGAAGCAAGCCATTGAAGGCGAAGAGTTGTTGTCGAAAGACCAGATCGCACAGCTCGAAGAACAGATTGAGGAGCAAGCCTTAGATAGCGGGTTCGTTGATCAAGCGGCGGAATATCTGTCAGAACTGGCGATGGAGACAGAGGAGATTCAGAAGATCAATGCTCAGGCATCACGTGCCCTCTCTGGTGACAGTGGTCGGGTAAGTGTGGAGAATCTGACCGTTGTTGCTAAACTTGGCACAAAACTGAAGAACATTAACGGCCGATCCTCCGGTGTGAGTGCTACACTGCAAGTGGGCGCGGATATTGTTGTGAATGTTAGTGAAGATAGCGATCTGATCATCCATATGACCAGTACATTCGTTCAGGAGATGAGCCTGGATCTCGGTGTGAATTCGGAGACGAAGTGGCATTGGTATACCATTTCGACATTTTTGGGCGATATCCCGATCTTCCCAGTCATTGATGATTATGTAATCACAGCGAATCTGGATGCTTATAGCTATACCGGAATGAACATCACGGCAGAGATGGCTCTTGTCGAACCAGATAAGTTGGAAGCTGCGCTGACGAACTGGCTGGATGCGAAGACCTCTGGAAAATTTAGTCAGGTGCGAAACATTGCAACAGAGATTGAAGCGGTCATGGAGGGTGTGCAAGATACCGCCGTAGACGCGGAATCATTGAAGGAACAGTATCAAGAGATGTTGAGTCAGAAAACGGAGTGGGTTCCATTAATCAAGAAGACGCTCTTTGAAAAGAGCGTGCGTGTGGCACTGGGGATTATTGAAGTCCAATTCAAAGCTGAGTTTGTAGTTAGCGCGCAGGTGAACTTAACCATCGGGGCAGATTTCTATTATAAGATGGCTAAGCGCTACTCAGTGACCTTACGTGTATTGAGTTTCAGTGGTTCGAGTAATACGGTTAGCTTGCCAGAAGACGGCGATTACCAGTTTACCTTCTATGTGATGGGGACGCTCGGTTTGCGAGCCGGTATTCATATGGAGGTTCAAGCGGGAATTGGCAGTGTTGATTTGAATAGTATCGGAATTGCTGTAGAACCAGGCGTGTATGTGAATCTGTGGGGTTACTTCTACTATCAGCTAAAAAATATTAGCGGAGTGAAGACGACGAAGTCTTTAGGGGCCCTGTTCGTCGAGATCGGCATCTATTTGGAGGTGGCACTTGGCGCCCAATTAGGCGATGGAGCGCTCTCGGATAGCGTAGAACTGGCGGATGAAGAGTGGCCACTGTATACGATTGGGGAAGAAAAGAACGTCTATGACTTCGCCTATCCACAGGATGATGAGCTTGGGTTGCTCTTTAGAGGAAATGCTGACTCTCGCAATTTACCAGAGTCATTTTTCAAGATGAATACTCTTAATTTGAAAACAGGTATAACGACGGAAGAAACATATGATAGTTCACAATTTGATATTCAATTAAGCGGTGATAACTTCAGATTTTTGCTAGATAAAAAAGGGGTACAAGTTAGAAATAAGACGATTCCATCGAGTGCGGCTAAATTAGTTATTACTTGGAAGGGAGCGCCGATGTCATTCACGTCAGCTCCGATTCAGCGTACGATTCCGCTGAACTGGATTAAAAGTGCGGATGGTGATCTAACGATCGAATTCGATCCAAGTAATGGAGAACCATCTGAGATTGTGACTGCTGCCTTTAATGCAGCCATTCAAGTGAAAAACAAAGTCCCAGTAAATCCGGGATATACTTTCGATGGCTGGTATACTTCTGCCTATGGTGGTACAAAAGTGGACATCCCCAACAGGATGCCTACAGGTATTCCAAAACTGTATGCACGTTGGATTGTGAACACAGACACACCGTACAAAGTCAATCATTATTTGATAGATGCAAACTCACAGAAAATATCTGTGCTTACGGATTCCGAAACGAAGACAGGAACAACAAATACAGAGATTCGTATAACCTCTAACAAATATAGAGATCGTGGTTATAATGAAGTTGCAGTAAAAGGTATCTATATTAAGGGCGATGGTTCAACGGTTGTTAATATTTATTACAAACCGATAAGTCGGACATTAACTTTTAATTTAGGTTATGAGGGAGCACCGGAAGGTAAACTAACGGATCTAATTTATAAAAATATCGTTAATCGAATTCCAGTTCCGACAAGAACGGGATATACGTTTGCGGGTTGGTCACCGAATGTCCCAAATACGATGCCAACGGATAACGCGACTTATACCGCAAACTGGACAGTCAGGGATGATACGCCTTACAAAGTCGTATACTTGCAGCAAAATATAGGGCATCCAACCTACACGGTTGCAGATGTAGAAACGCATCGGGGTATAACCAATACGAGGGTAACTCTGCCTAAAGAATCACTCAGGTCTTACGAAGGATTCACTGTAGATACAGCTCTTCCGGGAACGGTGTTAGATGCCGATATTGCCAGCGACGGTACAACGGTTCTACGGGTGTACTATACGCGCAATACGTATAAGTTGACCATAGATTACAATGACCTGAATACACCTGCAAAGGAGATCGATGTACAATACGGATCAACGACTTCACTACATTTCGGTGATCCAACTTGGGCAGGTCATGAATTCACGGGATGGTCAGCTGTCCCAGCGGTAACCATGCCTGCACAGGATATCAAGTATATCGCTCAGTGGGACATAGACCAGCACACTGTCAAATTTAACAGTAATGGTGGAGTGGAAGAAGTTCCTGATCAAACGTTAGCTTATGGAAAAACTGTCATCGCACCAGTCACACCAACGAAGAAAGATCATGCGTTCGGAGGTTGGTACAGCGACAGTGATCTTACGCAACCTTACAATTTCGCAATGTCGGTGACGAGTAATATTACGTTGTATGCGAAGTGGATGCGTGGGTATACGATGAGCATCAACAGTAATGGTGGGACAGAGATATCCGATCAGGCGGTCTACGAAGGAACAAAACCTGCGGCACCTCAGCCACCAACGCGGGAGGGATATGTGTTCGGAGGTTGGTTTAGCGACAAAGAGCTGACAAAGGCATATAATTTCACAACCGAAATCGTGAAAGGTGATATCACCCTGTATGTGAAATGGGTAGTTGCTCAAAAAATGCAGTATAGAGTTCGCTTCTATGATGAACAAAAATCTCAGCCAATCGATCAGATGGTAACTGAAGGTGGTGTGGCAGTTGCACCTGAACCAACACCGAAACCAAATCATACGTTCTTGTACTGGAGAGATAAAGAGAAGCGGAATCAAGCCTTTGACTTCACAACACCAATAATGAGAAATTATGAGATACACACGGCATGGATACTGAATAGCTATGAGGTAAGCTTCATAAGCGACGGCAAGAAGTTGAGTAGTCAGTCCGTGTACCATCAACAATCTGCTAAGGAGCCTTCAAGTCCAACGCGCGAAGGTTATGTGTTTAAAGGCTGGTACAGTGACAGCGATCTGACGATACTCTACGATTTCAGGGCTCAGGTGACGAGTGAAATTTCGTTGTATGCGAAGTGGGTGCCTAAGTTCACCGTGAGATTTGATAGTAAAGGCGGCTCAACAGTAAATGCCGGGACAGTGGAGTATAATGCTAAAATTGCGGCGCCCGCATCTCCGATGCGAACCGGTTATGAATTCGGCAATTGGTACAGTGATGAAGATTTGACCAGTGTCTATAATTTTGAGACACCGGTAACGACAAATCTCACGTTGTATGCGAAATGGACACCTGTCTTTACAATAATCTTCGACCATAAGGATGGTTCAGCGGTGACAGATCAGCAGCCGGTGCTGGAAGGGGAAGTGGTTTCTGAACCTGCCGCACCACATCGAGAAGGTTATACCTTCATCGGTTGGTATAGCGATGAAGATTTGACCAATGCTTATCATTTTGAGACACCGGTGACGACGAACATCACATTGTATGCAAAATGGAAGGTCTTATATACGGTAACTTTACGTATAGCAACTGAAGTGGTTAAAAAGTCAGTGGCAGAGGGCGATGTGGTTACTAGACCTGACGCCGTTCCTCCAGATAAAAATGGATGGGTACTCTACTGGTGGTACGTAAAGGGTAAGCCTTGGGCAGATGCTTACAATTTCGAGACGCCAGTGACAGGAAACTTTGAGTTAGACGCATATTTTGGACGTCCCTATACGGTGAACTTCGAGTCTAATGGTGGTTCAGCGGTTGCTTCTCAGACCCTCCTTGGAGGTATGGATAAAGTCCAAGTACCTGAACCTCCAGTGAAACCAGGATTTGTGTTCGAAGGTTGGTATAGAGATACACGTCATACCAGTGCCTATGATTTCGAGACAAATATGTCAAATTTAGGAATTGTTTCTTATACTTACACGTTGTATGGAAAGTGGCTGCCTCTCGACAATAATGAGATCAACAATAGTGACGGGAATTTCCTAACAGATGATAAGACGGTGGCGGAAGACAGTGTTGTTTCGCTAGCTTTTAAATCAGTAATGGATTCCTATATATATGATGGTTGGTATGCAGACCAAAAGAGAACGATTCCCATGAACTTTATGACACACCAGTGATGTCAAAGCGCACGATATATGAGTTTTGGTAGCACAGAACGTGAAACAAGACTGTCTTATATGGCACTAAAAAAGCAGGTGAAAAAAACAATTTGTTTTTCTTCACCTGCTTTTTTTATTAATAACTCAACCTTCGGTGCGACCAACCTTCGGTTGCGAAGTTTAGTAGGTGGAAATCCTGCTTGGGAAGCATTGTTCTGGATGAAGCCCTTCGCACTTATCAACCCAATTCACTATAGTTCATGCAACGGTTGTGCCTCCTGTACGTTATGCACACCCCACTTGCAGATTTCCTCCAGAATGGGCATTAGACTCTTGCCTCGGGGGGTTAAGGAATACTCCACTTTGGGCGGAGTCTGATCATACTCCACTCGTTTTATCACACCTTCATGTTCCAAATCGTTCAGTTGAGAGGTTAATACCTTGTACGTGATCCCGGGGACACGCCTTTTGAGTTCGCCGTAGCGTGTGACCCCATGAAAGGCAAGTTGATACATGATTTTCATCTTCCACTTTCCGCCGATAATGGATAGGGTGTAGTCGAATGGGGTGAGTGTTTCCGCTGTTTTTTTACTCGGGTTATCCATCACGAATAAGCTCCTTTATGCAGGTACGCACTTCAAAGTGCGTACTTTTTTTGTGGTGAACAAGTGTATATTCTTATACCAACTATATGTTTCCCATGGGGCTTTGTAAACCGAAGGAGCTTCTGTTGGAATGGGGAAAAGGAGCGAGTGTCATTGGAAAAAAACAATGTATTTGAGTTTGCAACAGGTGATATCACCATCGATGAAATGTATAAATTGATGATCGGTTCCGTGGTACCACGGCCTATTGCCTGGGTTTCTACGCGAAGTATGGAGGGTGTGCTTAACCTCGCTCCATTTAGTTTTTTTACCGTTGCTTCACGCAATCCGGCGACGCTGCTCCTATCCATTGGGCCTGGTGTAGGTGAGAGAGAAGGAACAGTGAAGGATACACTCGTCAATATACGAGAGACGGGAGAGTTTGTGATCAATGTAGTTCCCGCTGTACTTGCAGCGTCCATGCAGCGTTCGTCAGCAGATGTAGCATCGCGCGAAGATGAATTTCAACTGGCGGGGGTTACACCCAAGGCAGGCATACGTGTAGATGTACCTTCCGTGCTCGAATCTCCGATTGCTTTTGAACTTACACTGGATCGTATTATCGAGGTGGGTACAGATCATGTGGTTCTTGGAAAAGTAGAGCACGTACGGGTGAATGCAGAGGCATATGCCGGTCATTATAAAATAGCGATCGAGAGCTGGCAGCCACTAGCTAGTCTGGCTGGCGATTTCGCTCTAATGAAACCTGCATTTTCAGTCTGAGATGGGGTTACGTCATCTATATCTGAAACGGTGTAGCAGAAAAAACCGCTTCTTCAGTTGTGACTCCTGAAAAAACGGCCTTTCCTTGAATTGTAGATGACTCATCCTCAACTCCAATTATTTTACTTAGAAATTGGTTCGCCCAAACGTGGCGTCACTTTTCACCGTCGAGCTGCTAGATGCGTTGATGGCATCGAGCTGTAACACGTAATCATAATGCCGGATGTAATAGCCGGGCTGACTATACGATTGAAGGGATACTTTGGTGCTGTCAGCCCAACCTGGACTGCTTAGGAACGTAGCATCTCCCTTATAGGCGGAGGTGTCGGCATAAGCTTCAAGTACAATTTTATTGCTGGTGTTGCGCTTTAAGAAGTAGCCTGGGAAGTTAACAGACTCCAGTGAAATTCCCGTGGAGCTGGCCAGGCCCGGTACGACGCGGAACTGTGAATCCAGAACAGGAGAGACGTTGGCATCCACGCGAGCGGTGTAATTGGCATGCCGGATGTATCGATCCGGATAGTTGTGTGAACTGAACCGGCTGTAACCTGTGGCTTCAGGTGTTGCAGGACCCAACATTTTGACCTCGTGCAGGGTTGGGGTGTACCAGTTCCCCGGATTATTCCACAAGACGGCGTTCACCATATTGATCCGTACATAACGGGCAGTGAAATGCACGGCATCCGTGGTGAAGCCATAGGTCAGATTATTGGTGCGATCCAAGGTGGAGTAATTAACTCCATCGTTGCTAATTTCAATTTTGTATTTGTAGTATCCTTCGGAACCTTTATACATAAACCAGGACGTGTCGATCTCGGTGATCGTCTTCGGTGCGCCGAAGTCCACCTGCCACCAGGCAGGCCAGCTATTGGAGGAAGCCACCCATGAAGTCTGGTAGTTGCCATCATTGACGTTGGATGCAGACGAACCGGAGGCTGTGGAGCTGGCGGTAGCTGTTTTACCTTGTGCATGATTGACGAGAGCAGGCGGTGTTACTACACCTGTTACTGCATCGATATTCCATGTGGTATACCATTCCAGTGATGCTGTTCCGTTCGAATCATTCAAGGTTAGTGGCAGCCAGATATGTTTGTGCTCTCCGAGGTTCATCGGATTCCAGCGATCTGCCATGTAGATGTAGGATGTGGTGTTGCTGCCTGTAATCGTGGCAATATCGTGAATCTGCGAACCGAAGGCAGATGGATTGCCATATGGCGTAAGCGCAGTCCATGGACCCGTCATAGAAGTTGCTGTAGCATAAGCGCCCTGATTCGGATACCAGCCAGCGGCTTGAGAGGTGAAGAGATAGTAACGGTTTCCTTTTTTCACAACAGCAGGTGCTTCACGGTAGGCGTTCTCGAACAGCCAGCCCTCGAAGGATTGTATTCCGGTGTAACTTGCATTCATTTTAAAAATAGCCATCGTATCATTGGCACCGCCATTTTTGCGTGAAGCAGTAACCAGATAACCTGTGCCATCTGTATCAACAAAGACTGTCATGTCACGGGATTCATAATTGAGTGGGCGGAAGCTGCCCTCATAGGTGAATTTGCCATTCGGGGTATTGCTTGTTGCGACCGCTACACGCCCAAGGTTGTAGTCCGTACCGTTCTCATAGTGTGCCCAGAGCACATACTGGTTGGTGGAGGCGTTATAGATGACTTTGGGGCGTTCGATCTTACTGGAGGCCAGCTCGGTTGCGGAATCTTTCGTCAGGATGGAATTGCTGAAAGTCCAGTTCTTCAGATCGGTGGAGGTGTAGACGTTCACGCTGTCGAACCTGCCACCCACTGCATGTTCACCGTACAGATAATACGTCGAGCCTACCTGCAGAATGTTGCCGCTGTTCGCATGGATGGGGTTGCCTGCCGTGTCGAGCCAATCGGTGCCGTTGGTTATCGTGACACTTGCTGCGCTTGTCCGTTCAGGATGAAGTCCAAACAGGGTGAACGTGAGTGCGAAGACCAGAAACCAAACCGCTTTCCTGTTACCCATTACATACACCTCCCGAGAGATATTAGCTTAAATATAGCGTTCTCAAATCAATTTCATAACGCACTAAGTAAAGGGAGTATGAAATTGATTCTTTCATTTATATTTTAGTTGTGCCATACACTTTTTCAAGTGAACAATCCATCCATTGCTGAACAAACCGGCATTTCAACGGGGCTGAGCGGTGAGAGCGGAGGAATTGTGCTGAAATATCATGTGCGATGATGTGGAGAGAATCAGGAACACGCGCTAAAATGAGGAGAGACTGATTTTACAACAGGGTTGGAGGGTGAACCGTCATGAACAAGTTTATTGTAGATGAAGACCTTCAGGTGATATTGCAAAATGAAGAAGAGGGAGCGACCACTCCCATTAAGGGAGGTATTACTGCTCAGGATTTTGAAGTCATCTCTACGTATACAAAAGGATGGCTGACCTTTGCCTATCTGCGTGATTGTCAGGGAATATGGTGGTTCAATGCTCGAAAGAACAAGGCGAGTTTGTTCAGTCGGGATACGGAAGCTTTTCGTGTGATTGATGAAGATTACTGCTGCGACTCTCAGTACGTATATCTGGAAGATCAGGCCGTGCCTGACTCTGATCCGAACAGCTTTCGGCTATTGCCGGATACGCCCTACTTTGCTCAGGACCAACGTTATTTATATGTAAAGAGCAGTACGCATTTTCATCTATTTGAGGATATCGATACGAATGCTGTGATTGCTCATCACGACTATTGCACCGACAAGGACCATTTGTTCCATATGTCCAGTTCTCTTCGCTATGCGAATGGGGAAAAGGATGAGGTGAGGGCATGGCTGCAAGAACATCATCCCGACGTACCTGGCTGGTGGCATGCGCATTATGCCCACAGTGCAGAGGGCGCTACGCAGCTCAGAGGCAATTGGGTTGAGACCGCGTCGTCTATTTTTTATAGAACCGAGTGGGGCGGTACGTATCGTCGGGAGGCAAAAGCGGTATTCAACCTTGTCCGTGGAGCCGACAGATCTACCTTTGAAGCACTGGATGAGCAGTTTGCACGGGACCAGCAACGGGTTTATTTTCAGTGGCGTACTGTAAAAGGAGCAGACCCGGATACGTTCCAACCGCTAGGTGGACCTTTCGGTCGTGATGGCAATCATGTGTATTACAACGGATATCGTGTCGGCGAGGCAGATGCCCGGCAGTTTGAAGTGTTTGCCGGGACGGAGCATCTTGGACTTTCGAAGGATCAACACCACGTGTATCGCGCTGAGGTTGTTCGGACAAGTCAGCCTTTCGGACATCCTGACGACGTGCTTCAGATCATTAAGGGGGCAGACGCAGCAACGTTTGAGTTAATAACACCTTCTGGGAGCTGGGCAGTGGATGCTGATCGAGTGTATCTATGGGGTAAACCGAATAAACATATTGATCAAGCTAGCTTTACACATCTATTCGATGCCGATCCCCAGAGTTGGGCAATGGACCAGAATGGTCTGTATAATGCCAATGGCAAACGCACAATAAAGGGTGTTAACGGCAGTACATTTGTCATGCTGAATCCATATTGGGGCAAAGATGAGCATGTGGTGTTCAGCTTTGTGACGGGAAGTGTATATAAGTCTGGAGATGCAGCGACGTTTCAGGTTACGGATGATATCGGGGGTGCCGAAGATGCGCTATTCCGGTATACGGTGGAAGGCGGTACAGTGCGGAAAAAGAAGAGGTGAAAACCCCAGTCTTTATAGAAAATGCTTTTACTTGTGGTACAGCCACTAGTACCATCTCGAAGGTGAAACGAACAAGCTCTCCTACACGGAGATCTTAGTCTAGCATCATGTCATACTTTATCCAGGCTGATGATTCGGTGCCAACACACTCGAAAAGTCAGCCTTTTACTTGATTTATCTTGTTGATAAACCGGCACGTTATAATAATCCCAAAATCGCATCACGTCAAGAGATAATGTGAGAATGAACGATTTAGCGAGTGTTCCCCCCTCATGCTTGCTAAATAGGAATGTATATCCCGGTATGCAGGGTGAAATCGCTTTTTCCAATTCATCTGGTGTTACGTAAAATATTCTTAACATTAATAAGAAATAAGGAAAGGAGATCTGCATGAACAGCGTGGATAAAATCAGATTTTTACTCTTAAACGGCGAAGCACCAGAGGCAACTTGTTACGGGTATATGGAGCTGAATCGGGATGGACATATGATCGCACTCTACAATAATTGCGGCGAGGAAATCGACATGTTTGGTGGACATGAATTTATTAGGGTACGGGCGCTTGGCAAATTCGATGATGAAGACCGCGATAATTTTTACTCCTTGTTAGAAAGTGATGGTGTAGGATAACCCTCATAGCAGACAGGTGGAGATTTGGTGTTAAGACCTACGTGGAGCGCAATGGATATTCTCTGGAGGTAGAAGATGAACAAACGGGTTCGAGAGGAAGGTGGAATGAAGAGAGGGGCGATGTTGGCATGCCAAACAAGCAGACCTGTCATAACATCATGTTATCAGGTCTGCTTGTCTTTTTTTAAAAGCTATAGGAGGGCATAGCGATAGATATAGGAAAGTAAATCGAATTTATCCCTATGATTCTACGCAAGTTCTCAATCTATTTATGGCCTTTGCGAACCTTGAGCTGCATCTTTTTGATCGTTGTGCTTTGCATAAGCTCCAATACGAGTGGGCCTTTGCCGTTCAGAATCTCTACATCCGTCACATTGTCCAGAATTGTAATGATCCCGATGTCGTCTGCGGTTACTCCTTCGAGCTTGGCAATGGTACCTACAAAGTCAACAGCACGAAGTTTCTTCTTCTTGCCTCCGTTGAAGTTCAGCTTCATGATCTGTTGGTTCAACTGTTCACGCTTGTCCTTTTTGCGTTCAGGCACGATCTTCAATCGCTTCTCAAAATCTTCTCTGCGGCGATCCACAGCATCTTCGGAAGGGGCTTTCACGACAGGGATTTGGAATCCGATATAGGATTCAATCTCAGCCAGACGTCTGCCATCTTTCGGTGTAATCAACGTAATGGCTTTACCTGTTTTGCCTGCGCGACCCGTACGGCCTGTACGGTGAACATATCCCTCTTTTTCCAAAGGAATATCGTAGTTGATGACATGGGTAATATTCGTGATATCAATACCACGTGCGGCTACATCCGTCGCGATCAGATAACGGAATTGTCCCCGTCTGAATGCGTTCATCACTTCGATCCGCTCATCCTGCTCCATACCACCATGGATACGATCTGCTGGGTAGTCAAGGTCAGCCATGACCCGGAACAGTTTATCCACATTCTCCTGCGTACGGCAGAACACGATGCAGCTATCGGGATTTTCCACAATGAACAAGTCCTGAAGCAGCGCGGTTTTGTTCACCTCTGGCACGTGAATCACAGCATGTTCGATGGTGGCTGTCGTCAGTCCACTTGCTTTGATCTCAATCTCTACCGGGTTGTTCATGTATTTGCGTGACAGCTTGGCTACATCTTCAGGGAACGTAGCAGAGAACAGCATCGTTACTCGCTCCTGCGGCAGTTTCTGAATGATGGATTGCACCGTCTCGATAAAGCCCATATTCAACATCTCATCGGCCTCGTCAATAACGAGATAGGCGATCCGTTCGAGTGGCAGCGTGCCGCGTTCGATATGATCGAGTACCCGACCTGGTGTACCTACAGCGACATGTGTTCTTTGTTTTAACTCAGCTTTTTGGATGTGAAAAGGGGACTGTCCGTATAGTGCGGTTGCTTTAATACGCTTAAAGCGGCCGATATTCGTAATATCTTCGTTAACCTGCAAAGCCAGTTCCCGGGTTGGGGTAAGAATCAAAGCCTGTGGCTTATTCTCATTCCAATCCACCAGCTCGCAGAGCGGAATGCCGTAGGCGGCTGTTTTACCACTGCCTGTCTGTGATTTAACCACAAGATCCTGATTCTCCAGTGCTACCGGAATAACTTTAGTTTGAACCTCGGTTGGTGTCTCATAGCCCAGACTATCCAGTGCTTTTACGATCTCTTCACCAAGTCCATAATCTTTAAATTGTTGCTCGCTCATCGTTTACCTCTTTTGCGTTAGTTTTGAATACTCTACATACAAGCATTGCACCGTACATTTATCGTATACCTCTTCATTATACTCTATATGCAGGCAGGCTAACGGAGTAAATGCTTCAAGTGTTTAAATTGTTTTCATCATTTCTGATTTGAGGGAGCAACATTCGTTGCTATTCGTATGTGTATCATAACGTTCCACGTGAAACGAAATGTATCAGCTCATTTTGCTTTAAGTTCATGAATGACCATCTTCAGTTCCTATACATCAATAAAAAATGACCGAAATTATTCCATTCAGTCTGGAACTGGCATTTGGAATATGTTAGCATATGGATAACTTACTGAACGGAGGGATACGTGTGCAAAATTTTTCCCGATTGAGATAGTGTGGCGAAACGTTTGTTTACGCTTGCTGTTTTCTGCCTGTGTGCAGTTCATCGGGATGGGTTTGCCATTTTACACGTATGCCGCTAGTCATGAATGAATCACTTTTTTAAGTGGTTCTTTGATGTACTACTATTTTTTGTGAGCATTCAGGTATGCCAACATCCGAAATGAACTGCACAGGCGAACATGTCTGTGTTTTTTATTTTATCCAGGAAAAGGGGAGTACCTGATATGACAAAATCAAACTCGAATGAGTATTTAGCAATTCAAAAGGAACTATTATCTTTAGCAAAACAGAACGGACTTCTTATCGTTGAGGAATCCTTGGAGATCAACGAGTCGGGTATGGATTTTCGTGTAGCATTCGCCACGGATGAAGAAGGCCGCAGATGGGTTCTGCGTCAGCCGCGACGCGAAGACGTATGGGAGCGAGCCGAGAATGAGCGCAAGGTGCTGGATGTGATCCGAGGCAGTATACCCGCACAAGTACCAGATTGGCGGATCTGCACGCCGGAGTTGATCGCTTATCCTTTACTTGAAGGTGATCCGATCGCAGTTGTCGATCCTGCAGGGGGAGGTTATGTGTGGCAATTCCCCCAGGAAAGTTTATCTGATACGTTTCTCGATTCCCTGGCTACGACTCTCGCCACGTTGCATAACATCGATCCCGACAAGGCGAAGAAAGGTGGAGTGCGGATTAAGACACCTATGGAAGCTCGCAAAGAATTTGCAGCCAATATAGAGGAGATTAAGCAGAACTTTACGGTACCAACCAGGCTAGTTGAACGGTGGACGGTATGGCTTTCTATAAATAGCTATTGGCCACAGCACTCGGCGTTCATCCATGGTGATCTGCATCCGCCGCATATTATTGTCGATGATGCCCAGCGAGTAACTGGACTTATTGATTGGACGGAAGCGGAGATTGCAGATCCGGGTAAGGACTTCGTCATCTACTATGCACTCTTTCAGGAGGATGGGCTGCGTGAGCTGTTGAGACGCTATGAGAAGGCAGGGGGAAGGACATGGCCCCAGATGCTGGAGCATATTCGGGAGCAGTGGGCAGCCTATCCTGCGATTGTTGCCAAGTTTGCGCTAATTACAGGGAAGGAGTCGGACATGGAGATGGCGAGAGGTATGCTTGCAAATTGGGATGTGAAGAGAGGTTGAGCTTAACATAGCAAAGGGCGATCCCAACCATGAGTTCCATGGGAGAATCGCCCTTTTTCTTTTTCATGAAGCGTAATGCGTAACGATTGTATCTATTTCAGAATACTTATATATTTCCCGTATACGAATGCTACACGTCCATTCAGCTTCACTTTTACCCAACCATACTTGTCTGTACTGATTACCTCAAGCAGGGTACCTTTTGGCACGGCAGCAACAACCTTGGCTTTGGATGAAGCGCCAGCACGTACGTTCAGGTAAGCCGCAGTAACCTTGGCTTGTTTGCCTTTGGTGACAGTTCCTGGTTTACCAGTGCTTGGTGTTGATGGTTTACCAGGTTTCGACGTGCCTGGAGTCGGTGTTGGTTTTGGCACTGTTGGTGTCGTAGGCTTCTCGGGTGTAGTTTCTTCCTCACCACTGCCTACTGTTTTGCGAGCTTTGTTCAGCTGTTGATAGAACGCTCCCTTGGTTTTCACGCCTGCGAATTGTGCTGCATTCACACCTGCTTTGGCAGTTAGCGTATCAATCTCTTCTTGAGTCACTGTATCCAAAATGTTAATGGAGGCAATGTTGGTGTACTTGCCATCTTCTGTTGTTGGCACAGACATGATGCCATCGTTAATTAACTCCACCACATCTGCACGTTCTGGTGCAGTCAGGTCTACGCCGGTGATTTTCCAGTTGTGCTGAATCTTCGGTTCGTAGACACCCTTCATGACATCTTTCAAATAAGCGATGGACAGGTTGCGAATTGTACCTTGAATCTCACCAAATGCCGAAGCGTCCTTGGAGGACCAGAGCTGCTTGAACTTACGACCTTCCATGGCGCCGCCTTTGGCAATCAGGGCTTCCATCCGGTACGCATTCATACCTAGCTTCAGCGTATCGTCTTCTTTGACAACTGATCCATTGCTGTACTTGAGATTCGTAATCCGACTGCCGTATGGCTTGGTCAGGTCAATCTCATACGTCACGCCACCGAAGAAATCATCGGTGCTGTATTTGGAGGCACGTCGTTTCGGATCAAAACTGATCGTCACATCACCCGGGCGTGTGGAGTTGAAGTAACCCGCAGACCACTCCATATAATCCATCAGATCGCGTCCGGTTACTTCATATACGGTCACTTCACCAAAGGTGTATTGGTAGTTGAATGCAATATCCTTTTTCTTGATTGGGCCTACATCCAGCCTGGCTTTGTCGTTATCAATCTGGTGCGCGACCACGTCGGCATCACTGTAATGCAACATCACTTCGGTGAAAAAATCAGACAAAGGTGTTTCCTGGATCTGCACCGCAGGGATACCCTTAATCTCATCAGCAGGGACCAGGTTGGTTCCTTTCAGTTCAGCCACTTCGATGTTGGCATCGGCACGAGCGAACTCGTGGAATGGATGTAAGGTCTCTTCCAGCGCAGGATCGGAGACTTCATACGTTCCGTCAGCGGCTTTTACAGCGAGTGCTTGAGCTTCTTTGCTTTTTAGCACGACTTTGTCGCCGTCTTTTTCAAATGTCAGATCGATTCGTGAAATATGTGAGCCATATTTATTCGGTTCGGAGATCAATACGCCGTTAACCGTTTGGGATTCAATTAAGGTATGCATGTGTCCGGCAAAAATGGCAGCCAGCTCTGGGTTGGCATTGGCGATATCCGTGACTCCGGTTCCCGGGTTCCCGTTCTCGTTATCCAATCCCATATGCATAAGTCCAACCATGACATCGACTTTGCCTTTCAGCTCAGCAATGGCCTTCTTGGTCTCTTCCACAGGGTCTTTGACGATGATACCGTCCAGGTGATCCGTACCTTTCTCAAACTCGGTAATCATAGGTGTGTTCATTCCGATGACCCCCACTTTGATTCCGTCTTTCTCAATAATCGTATAGGCAGGCATGTAGCGGTCGCCGTTTTCTTTGAAAATGTTACCCACGAGAGGCTGTCCATTGAATTGGGAAGAGATCTTCTCCAGTACGTCCAGTCCAAAGTTAAACTCATGGTTACCCATAACCCATGCGTCATATTTCATTTCGTTCATTGCAACCATCATGGGAGATTGAGGTTGATCATTGAATAACTCAGCCGAGTTATCCTGAATCATGTCTCCTGCATCCAGCAGGATCGTATTGGGATTCTCCGCACGCACTTTTTTTACAATGGTGTAGAGCTGTGTCATGCTTCCGGTTGGGTTTGGACCGTCCAGAGCATAGTCCCACGGCATGAATCGGCCATGAATATCCGATGTACCCAGCAACGTGATCTTGGTTTCCCTGTCTGCCTCAGCAGCCTGAACCGGAGTGGAAGCAAAAGGGGCGAACAAAATGGAGGCACATAAGAGGAACGATAAAGGCCATCCGGCGAAACGTTTCATTGAAATTTTGCGCATGTTGTAATCTCCCTTGTTATCTAGTGTGTGTAAAGATATGTATCATTTCATACTAGATAAACATTTGGGGAATGTAAACTCCAATGTAACAATCATGTAGGATTTGAGCAGATAAATGGATGGAAATATAATATCGATCTCTATTATTGGTGTAAAGTACTATAATTTGTCAGGTTTTTAAAGTTGCAATTATCCATTAAAATGGTAATTGTAAGCGCTTAACAAAATATTTGAAACGAAGGAGGACATAAATTGATCAAGTCCAAATGGTTCAAGACAGTTGGCTCATTGGCATTGGTAGGGATTCTCGCTGCTTCTGTTGCGGTTGGTAGTGTAAGTGCAGGTTTAGCCAAAGGTAGCAAATTTCTGGGGAACATTATCGCAAGTAGTGTACCCTCTAATTTCAGTCCTTACTGGAATCAAGTGACCCCGGAGAATTCAACCAAATGGGATGCTGTGGAAGGCACACGCAACGTGATGAATTGGTCGCAGGCAGACATGGCGTACAATTACGCTAACAACAATGGATTTCCGTTCAAATTCCATACGCTCGTATGGGGAAATCAGCAGCCAACATGGATTAACGGTCTCTCAGCTGCAGACCAGAAAGCTGAAGTGACACAATGGATTAAAGCCGCAGGACAGCGGTATTCCAAGGCAGCATTTGTGGATGTCGTCAATGAACCTCTGCATGCGAAACCATCCTATCGTAATGCCATTGGTGGAGATGGGGTAACGGGTTGGGATTGGGTGATCTGGTCATTCCAACAGGCGAGACAAGCCTTCCCTAACTCCAAATTGTTAATTAATGAATATGGTATTATCGGTGATCCAGCTAAAGCTGACCAATATATCCAGATTATCAACCTTTTGAAAAACAGAGGTCTAGTTGATGGTATTGGTATCCAAGCGCATTACTTCAATATGGACAACGTCTCTGTGAGCACGATGAATACGGTACTGAACAAGCTAGCAGCGACAGGGTTGCCGATCTATGTATCTGAGCTGGATATGACGGGTGATGATAATACACAATTGCAGCGTTATCAGCAGAAATTTCCTGTACTGTGGAAACATTCAGCTGTAAAAGGTGTAACGCTGTGGGGCTTCAACCAGAACCAAACCTGGGTGAGCGGCTCCCATCTGGTCAATAGCAACGGTACGGAGCGTCCTGCTCTGCAATGGCTGAGAAACTACCTGGCGAACAATCCTTAAGCCTGCGTTTGCACGAATCTGAGCTTCCCTTGTGATTCCGATGACTATTATATAACACCAAATAGTGCCTGTTCCGCATGATTAGTATGGGAACATGGCGCTATTTGTGTGCGGCTGTGTTGTTTGGTTACGTTCAATAATTAATGGAGTGTAGGGGTTGTGCAATACGTATGTGAGCCTTAGTCTCTAAGCAACCGAGCGTGGTTGAAGCATTTGATTTTAACCCAAATCAAGACCAAAGCAATCAGCGCAAATATCATTCCGCTCCAGATCAATTGATGTATTCCCAAGTCTGCGCAGAATACCGAGCTGCTTGCCATAGGAGATCTTTTCCTTCACGGCTTATTGAATCTAGATTTATAGTTTTGTAAATATAAAAGGTGAAACGTCTTATCTTTAAGTCGTCTTCGACTTGTGTTCTACAGGAGTAATAATGGTGACAAATAAGCATGATCTGGCTCATGAAAAATAGCGCCGGCCCAAGGAATTCCTGAGCCTGACGCTTGTGATGTCCGCGTTTTTAACGATGTGTAGAGTTATTATTTCGGTTGAATAACCATGCTGTTGAACGAATCGGCTTCCAGCCCAATGTGAAGGGTCTGTCCTTCTTCAAGCGTTAGATATAGGTCACGACGGTCCTGGAATGGATTGTTGATGACAATCACAAGACTGTTATCCGGGTTGCGGAAAGCGACGGATTTACCGCTCCAGGCGCCAGACAGGCCGACTCTTCGAGCACCAGGAACAATATGATGTGCGAAGTGCTTCATCACATAATACTCGGGGTTCCGAGTAACCTCCGTCGTGTCCGGATCTATCGTAATCATGGAGTTCTGCTCCCAGCCCCATGTACTGCGGCCTTTCGGTTCCAGAACCATGTTCCAGTAGATATACGCGTTCACTCCGTTGCTGAAGTAATGCTGGTAGAGGTTATATACATATTTGGCGTAGTTCCATGAGTTGTTGCCATCGCCGCATTCATTCTCGGTCTGCATATAACGAAGCTCTGGATAACTTGCTGAGGTACGTTGAATGGCATTTTTGCCTGCCCATTGATATCCAACACCTTTGATATAGGAATAGGCCTTGGGATCACTCAGGACAAGCCCGGCGTACTCGTCGAAGTCGTTTGTTTTTTTCTTGATCAATTCTTCCCATGGATCAGGGGCGTTGATCGTTCCCAGCCAGATTTCCGTATCCAGACCGTGTTTGTCAAAAGCCGGGCCCAGATAATCGGCGATGAACTCACGGAGTTGCTCACCTGTCCACATGCAAGAAGGGAATTTCTGATCTGCAATCACTTCGTTCTGCACATGTACCTGATGGATGGTTATGCCTGCTTCACGGTAAGCCTGTACAAATTTTACGAAATACAGGGCGTAGGCCTCCAGAATATCTTTCTCCCAACGAAGCGTGCCATAGTTATAGGCTTTAGGTGACTTCATCCACGTTGGCGGACTCCATGGCGAGGCGAAGAATTGCAGGTTCGGGTTATAAGTCAGAGCTTCCTTGATGTAAGGAATCAGATATTTGAAATCACGTTCGATCGAAAAATGTTCCATGGCCACGTCACCGTCCACCTCGTTGTGGCTATACCACTGCTCCGCGTAATCACTTGCGCCGATGGGCAGGCGACAGATGTTAAACTTGTGCTCACCCTCCGGATGGAAGAGAGAATGGAATACCTCGCGGCGTTGGTCCTCATTTAAGTGGGATAGAGCCATATAACCAAGCTCGTTGAAACAGCCACCAAACCCTTCTACAAGCTGGTGCTGCTCCCCTGTGAGCTTTAAGTTAGCGTTTTCATTTGTTGGTACAAAAGATAGCGCTCTCCACGGGTTGTCTTGGGTTGTGGAATAACCAGTGAGCGTGAATGTCATGCGAATCTCCTCCTCGCGTGAACCTTAGTTGTCATATATATTACGTTCAGTATAACAACTCCCACTGCAAAAGAAGATGTGCTAAACCACGTGAAATTTACCCTAATCCAAGATGGAGTATCACGAGTTCATGTCCGTACAGACAGATCATATAATGTAATCGCTTGTGATTGCCGCAACCCATATACCATTATCCAATGTCGTAGCACAACTGTCATAGCGCAACGAAAATCCCCGCTGATTGTTCAGACGGGGACTTTCGCTGTATTTTTCTTATGGCTGTACACTTTCACCAAGCTGTTTATTTTCAAAAACCAGAATCGTTTTACTGCTTCCGATGTAACCAACAGAGGTATTGAATTGCTCCGAAATAAAGCGAACCGGTACAAATGCTTTGCCATTTTTCATCAAGAGAGGAGCATCATGGATCGCAAGCGCATCATTCACGACGACTTGTTTATTGCCCACGCTCCAACGGATGGTCTTGTCATTCTGTGTGATCACGGCTTCTCGCGTACCGCTGTTCCAGTTCACACTGGCGTTTAACTGCTCCGAGACAAAGCGCAGAGGCACATAGGTCCGGCCTTCATCGATAAAAGGTGCAGCATCCAGTGCGTACGCACGATCACCTACATAGGCGGTGGTGGACCCTTCAATCAGACGCTGAAAGCTGCCCTGCGGCGTTCGTTTCTGCTCCCGCACATTCATCCGGTTCAGAAGCTGCATCGTATGACTGCCGCTCGCGACATCCAGATAGTTGTTCTGCACCGTGAGTCCAGCAGGCTCAACTTCGGAGATAGACGTCTGAATACCGGATGATAACGAGGTGGACGCCGAGATATCCTGTATAGCATTCGTCGCTGACTGATCGCGGGTAAACGTAAAACCCTCAATCGGTGTCAAATCCCATACCCGGTTGTTGGATAATTTCAATACGTCCAGATTGGAATGCTCACGTAAAGGTTCCAGATCGTAGATCTGATTGGATTCTGCATTCAGCTCCGTTAGCCCAGTCAGTCCCTCAAGCCCCTTGAGGGACTGTACTTGGTTACCGGATATATCAAGTGTCCGCAGCCGTGTCATGTGCTCCAGTGGTGTCAGATCCGTGATTTGGTTGCCTGCCACATTCAGATTCCGAAGCGTATTTGGCAGTTCAGCCAGTACATCCAGCGTCTGAATCTGGTTATTCGCCACATTGAGTTGTTGGAGCCGCTTTTTACTCATGAGCGGTGTCAGATCGCTAATTGTATTGTTTGAGATCTCAAGCCACTTCAGTGCATCCGCATCCGTGAGGGCCGCAAGACTGGCAATCTGGTTACCACTCGCGTGGAACGTATGTAATCGGGTGAACCCACGTACAACCTCTATGGAAGAAATGGAATTGTTGCTGATATACAGCCGTCCCAAGTCTTTCAATTCAGCAAGTGCGTGTATGGATGTAATATAATTGTTGCGAACATCGATCTCGCGAAGCTGGGTCAGGTGCTCCAGCGGTGTGAGATCCTCAATCTCATTTCCGTATAATCGGAGGTGAGTCAGGTTGGTTGCATATTCCAGACCCGACAGGCTTTGAATACCTGCATTGCTCAGATCTACCACTTCAAGCTGCTCCAGATCAGATGAAGTCAGTGGAACATCCAGAGGTTTGTTCAGGATTAGCTTCAGTCCGTCTTCAAGTAGAGGATCTTCAATGATTCCCTCGCCCAAGTCCGTAGTCGTGTAAGCCATTGCTTGCCCCGATGCCCCGAGACTCAGGATGAATACTAGAAATAGTAGAGTCATTCTTCTCATTGCATGCATTCCCTCCGATTCCGTTGATATAAAATATAAAATACTCCGAACAGTCGTAATCGTAAGGTTGTTCTGCTCCCGGAGTGTTCAGTGTAAATGGAACAGTTTAACATATACAGGTTCCGCTAAAAGCACATCTATAGTTATTAACCCGTCAACGGGAAAAAGGAACAAGAGATTTCGTAAATAGGTATTTCTTCTACTTCTATTCTATATGAAACAAACCCTGCTCTGCACTCTTCGGAGACATCTTTATCAAAAAAAATTGCACATCGCCCACAGACCCTATTCAACCCACCCTTAAAACGGGTATAGATGAAGTAAAGATGCCAATATGGAGGGGAAGATGTGAGTATGCGCCAAGCCATGATCATTAGCAATCCATCGTCAGGTAAGGAAGAGGCCGAGCAGTATGTGTCCCAAGTCAGAGAAATTCTGGAGTCACAGCAGTATGAGGTGGTTGTTAACGAGACAGCCGGAGAAGGCGATGCGACCAACTACTGCCTGAACGCCTGTAAGGACGGCTGTGATCTGGTCATTTCCATCGGAGGCGATGGTACGCTGCATGAGACGATTAACGGCATGATGGATCAGGAACATCGCCCTCGATTGGGAATCGTACCTCTGGGTACGGTGAATGATTTTGCACGTGCGCTGAATATCTCGCTTGACCCGGAGGAAGCCATTAGGCAGTTACGTTCCGATCAGACTCATATTGTGGACCTGGGGAAAATCAATGATCGCCTGTTTGCCAATGTGGTGGCTGCAGGGTCTTTGGCAGAAGCCCTATTCTCCGTATCCTCGGAAGAGAAGTCGAAGCTGGGATCATTCGCATATCTGAAAGAAGGCTTGAAAGACCTGGTGAATACACCAGCCAATCAACTAACCGTTGAATATGAGGACCAGATTTGGGAGGGAGAATCTCCTCTTTTTCTGGCGGCACTGACCAATTCGGTTGGAGGATTCGAGAAGTTATCACCGGATGCTGCGGTGGACGATGGTCTGATTCATTGTTTTGTTGTTCGTAACATCAGTGTGTTCAACAGCCTGACCCTGGGCACTTCCCTGTTGTTTGGTAGTCTGAAAGACCATAAGGATGTGGATTATTTTACGGCAAAAGAAGTTCGTGTTCACTCATCTGAAGCCATACGCACCAATGTAGATGGTGAAGAGGGCCCTGCCCTGCCGATTCACATCACTGTCCTGCCAAGACATATTGAGGTTATCGTACCGGAAAACGTATAACTCACTCCTGTGTAATGATAGGCTGAGACTCAGAACCTATCATTTCTCCATATAATTGTAGGATAAATCTATTGAAACCGATTGCAGATTTGTGTCACAATCAAAGGTAAGATACACGATAATATTCGAATATGGAGGGAAAACATCTTGAGAACCATTAAATTGGGCAGCAGCGCACTAGAAGTACCTGTAGTGGCCGTGGGCTGCATGCGGATTAATTCACTAGACGGCAAGGAAGCCGAACATTTTGTTCGTTCTGCAATGGAGGTTGGCGCGAATTTCTTTGATCATGCCGACATTTATGGTACAGGAACATGTGAGGAGATCTTCGCCGAAGCGGTGCAGATGAATCCCCAAGTTCGTGAAAATATGATTCTTCAATCCAAATGCGGTATCCGCAAAGGCATGTTTGATTTCTCCAAAGAGCACATCCTTAATTCGGTGGATGGTATCCTGCAACGTCTGAAAACCGAATATCTTGACGTTCTGCTTCTGCACCGTCCAGATGCTTTGGTTGAGCCTGAGGAAGTGGCGGAAGCCTTTGATCAATTGGAGCGTGAAGGCAAAGTGCGTCACTTCGGGGTGTCCAACCAGAATCCGAACCAGATCGAATTGTTGAAAAAATACGTGAAACAGCCACTGGTAGCCAACCAGTTGCAGATGAGTATTACCAATACCACAATGATTGACAGTGGAATCAACGTGAACATGGAGAATGACGCTGCGGTTAACCGTGACGGCAGTATCCTTGATTATTGTCGTCTGCATGATATCACGATTCAGCCATGGTCTCCGTTCCAGTACGGATTCTTCGAAGGTGTATTCCTGGGTAGCGACAAGTTCCCGGAATTGAATGCGAAGATCGACGACATCGCTGCGAAGTATGACGTGAGCAATACGACGATTGCAATCGCGTGGTTGCTTCGTCACCCTGCACAAATGCAGCCAGTGACAGGCACAATGAATATTGAGCGTCTGCAAGACTGTGTGAAAGCGGGAGATGTTCATCTCACTCGTCCAGAGTGGTATGAAATTTATCGTGCGGCAGGCAATATCCTGCCTTAAATCCAAGTTATAGTGAGCATACTGACTACTGAGTCAGTTGAGAACACGAGCCCGTAGATGGCTCGTGTTTTTTGTCTGTTTTCAGGTTTGATGTCAGGCGAGTTTCCGATATAAAATAAGGATAGATAACTTTGTTATAATTAAAGGATTAAAATGGTAGTAATACAAATTAGTTGAATTTATTATATTGACCGCTACTTTCTAATTACATATAATTACTTTTGCATACCGATAATCCTGTTTATGGTTTTTATTTTGGAGGGTGGTGTTCGTTTGGAGCCGACAACCACGATACGCGATCATTTGGAAAGTTATCTGAAGCGTGAACAGATGTCCATTAGTCATTTTTCAGAGACGTCAGGGATTAATTCGGGTACGCTGAGCAATATTTTGAATAAAAATCGGCCTATTGCCATGCAGCAGTTGGATCGTATTACTTCTGCCATGAGATTGGAAGAGGGTTACTTCTATGAGTTATACATAGATGAGTGTTTCGTGCACGCAACACCGGACTGGCGAAGACTGGGGCCCTTCCTTCAACGCTGTGCCGAGTTGGACAAGTTAAACTGTATTGAAGAGGTTATTCGTCTGATGATGGATAATCTATCCTATATTCCTTTGTTATTTGAAGTGGCTGAAGAATTCTACCAAGCGGGTAAATTCAAACCGGCTATTCTTCTATATGAAAACATCGCCGAAAGTGAGAAAATGCAACATTCCGAGCGGCTTGCACTCTGTCAATATCGACTGTTCAGGTTGGGACTGACGAATGATCAGCAACGGAATCTGATTATCGCTGCCCGGTTTGAATACTATGTGGATCGGTTGGATGAACGCTACCAGTTGGATGCGCTTAATGAACTGATTAATGCTTTTGCATCACTCCACAGATGGAGCAAAGTTCAGGAGCTATCTGAAAAGCTGAAAGTGAAAGCAACCATCCATTATGAGATGAATGGCCGAAGGAAACAAGAAGAGACTAAACGACCTATCGTTTTTTATATTATGTATGCTTACTTAGCATCGGGAAGTGCCCATTTCCACTTGAACAACTATGAAATGGCATTGAAGTATGTTGCATTGTACACCGATTACAGTTGGGTGAAAGAACCTGAACCTGAGGAAAAAGTGGTCATTCATCAATTTCAGGAATGGGCTGAGGGTAACCGTTATATATATCAATTAATGGCCGGACAGTTTGAGGTATTACCTGATTATCTGGTCTATATCTCGACGAAGGAAAATGAGATTTTCCCAGCGCTATGTGATATTGTAACGGCGGCTAACCGCTATGATATGAATATTGATCATGTACTTGAGCAGTATGAGTCTTACTTCACTTATCAGGAACAGAGCAATCGGATTGGGAAAGTAAGCAAGCAGGTTACCGATGATCGATATGTTCGTCTTTTGGCCGGATTAGGAACATATTATCTTAAAAAAGACAGGTTTGCAGAGGGATTAGATTTTGTCCTCCATAGCTTGAGATTTTCTATTGAAATTAGCGATGGACGAGGTATGCTTAGAGGTGTCGGATTGTTTGAACAATATAGGGACTATGCGTCTGACACAGCTATAAAGCAGTACAAAATCTTGATTGGTGAGGTGCAGAAACTCAATGAAGAGAAAGCTGGCTTTGCTGATAGTTACATGTAGTATAGTGGTGAGCATCGTAGCCCCTGTTACTGGACCTGCTCCGACTGTGGGAAGTCCAGACCCTTCAATCTACCGAACGAATGATCACGGTTTGGGGACATAAGCCTGAACCAATGGACGCTTCTGATTTATTTCAGAGGCGTTCTTTTTTGTGTATTGAAGTGGAAGAATAAGTATGTCGTATCTTACACGCGCTTTTGATTGGCATAATACACTAAAATATGACAAAAAGGAGGGATACTATGGATCGCCTGGATTTGATATCACGGATCGAAGATGCCAGACAGTTGTTATATCGCATGCATATGGAATACGGCAGTCTGCTTCATCCGGAAGTGATCCAGCAATCCGTAGTCCTGGACGGTCTTATTAATCAATACAACAGAGCCAAGGTAGGAAAGGCAATGAGTTAAGTTCGCCTATTTACATTTGCGTCTTTGTATACTATAGTTAGTTACATGATTAACTAACCGACTAACTGACTAATGAATACGTATGAAAGTTGGAAGCACATGAAATCGACTTTGGATGAATCTCAGCCTATTTTTCATCAGATTGCCACGATGATTATGGACGATATTGTGGAGGGCAGATTGAAGGTGGAAGAACAGGTTCCCTCAACCAATGAACTGTCACGCTTCTACAATATCAATCCGGCTACAGCCCGCAAAGGACTGCAGGAACTCGTGGACAAGGGGATTATATACAAACAGCGAGGTGTTGGAATGTTTGTTGCAAAGGGAGCAAGAGAAGCATTGCTCGTTGAACGGAAGCAAGATTTTTATGAAGAATACATCAAGCCTTTACTTGAAGAAGCCAGACGGATTCACATGAATGAAGACATGATTATTGATCTGATTCGCGGCAAGAAGGATAAGGAGAGTGACTTATGATTCATATGGAGCAGGTCAACTACAGCTACCAGAAGACACCCGTTCTAAACCAGGTTACGCTACATGAGAGTGAGCCGATCATTAGTGCCATCTGGGGAAGAAATGGAGCGGGGAAAACAACACTGATGAGTTTACTTGCAGGGCATAATCGCCCGGACAGTGGATCCGTTCAGATCATGGGTCAAGACCCCTATAATAATCTGGCAGCCCAAGAGCATCTGTGCTACATCCAGGAGAATCATCCCCTGGGGAAAAACTGGACAGTTAGTGACATGGTTCAAATGGGACAATATTTTCATCCGCAGTGGAATCAGGATTTGGCGGAGCGTTTAATCGATGTGTTCGAACTACCGGGGAAGAAAAAGATCATTAAATTTTCGAAGGGTATGAAGACTGCCGCCCAGATTATATTGGGTCTTGCCAGTAATGCAAAGATAACCATTCTAGATGAACCTACCAATGGACTCGATGCGGAGAAGCGTAAATTCTTCTACAATGCGCTTCTGGAAAGTTATGAAGATAACCCGCGTCTGATCCTGATATCCAGCCATCATATTGAGGAGATTCAGCCCTTATGTGAGTCGCTTATCGTTTTGCAGGACGGAGAGGTGTTGTTAAATCAGCCGATGGAAGAGATGCGCGAAAAAGGAGTTCTTCTAACAGGGAGAATTGACGATATTAATCAAGTCACAGCAGATGTTAAAGTTATCGAATCTTCCCAGATGGGATCGACATTGAAAGTGATGATTGATGAGCCATACTCGAAAATGTGGAAGGATATTGCTCATGCGCAGGGGCTTTCCATTGAGAAGGCGACATTACAGGATTATTTGGTTAACAGAACCCGTAATCAAGAGGGGGTTAAACCATGAACGCAGTAAAAGGCACGAATCGACTGATTCGGGATGATATGCGTTTGTATTTAGGCATATTTTCATCCATTGCGGTCATGCTCACCGTTGTATATCTGGCAATTGGTTTCATATTTGATGTCTCGTATGCCACACAACTGTTTGGTCCCATGTACGGAGGGATATGCACGTTTGCGATCGGGGGAATCATTACACTGTTTCCGGTTGCGATTGGTATGGGCAGTACACGAATTCAATTCATGAAATCCTTCTATATGAACTCGGTATGGATGGTTGCAGGCACTATGGTCATTTTGCATGTGGTGTATTTCCTCATACACCTGCTTCAGGAAAAAGGGATTGTTGACGTTACCCTCTATCAGCCAGGCATGTTGTATTCAAGTGAATATCATTTCTTATCCTACCTGTGGATTGATCTGATGTGTGGCTTTCTCGTACTGGGAGTCTCTGTCTTCCCGACGGTTTGTTGGATGCGTTTGGGGTTGCGTAACTTTTTCATTATGTTCTTTGGGGTAGGCTTGGTCATTACGCTGATCATTACATTGGGCGATCTTGGTGAGTTTACGTTGTGGATTGCTAGGGTCAATCGCATGACACTGTTCACTGTTCTGGGATGCATTGGTGGTGCGCTACTTCTGTCTACGTATCCGATGATGAAGAATGCGCCGCTAACCATGAAATCCAAAAAAGACTAACGGGAAACTGTTGTATAAAGAAATCTGTATAAGTTGAACTAATCATTTACACGATAACGGAGGAATGAAATTCCACTGTAATCAGAAAAACACGAGGTGCGAACGCGCCTCGTGTTTTTGGTATCATCCTAAATCGCTGAATATACCTTCAACAATCTTTGTGCAATCCAAACTAATGTGTATGCGCGTTAAGCTTGAGTCTGTGGTTTGAAGCCTTCGTCTTTGAGGTACTCGCCGGCTTCGCTACGCGTTTCAAAAGCCATATCCAGATTAACACCGGAATACACATACCACATGTCATCTTCGTATTTTAAAGTCAGCGTATGTCCATCCTCATCGACCCATGTTCCGCCACCCGTAGAGGTTGTAGACAAGGCAGGAGCAACAGCTTTTACTTGTTCTGGCTCTTCGAATTCAACTGAGTTGGGATTGTGAGACATCGCTTGGATCGTTTCATCTAACAATGTGCGCAGATCTGCTTCGGAGTAATCACGAATATTGACGAATCCTTTAGCATCGGTCTCATAGTCAGGCAGCAGCCCTGCATAGATATAACCGTTACCGTTAGGGTGAATATGGAGAGCAACAATTTTTTTATCATACGCACTATCCTCGTAGTGGAAATTAACACGACCGAGAGAAACATCTTTGCGTTGCAGTTGGGGATACGATTGTAGCACTTCAAGCTTTTGTTCCACGTTAAGCATAATTGCCTCCTGTAAATGTTCAATAGAGGTGATTATAACATGCCCTCCAGTTAATTTCCCGATAAAATACTTCTCCCCAGTTCTTTCAGGTGTTCCATAGCTTGCAGATAAGGATAAGGTCCATAGCTTACGCGAGCTACACCGAGTGCAGCAAGTTGTTTTGGTGAAGGTTCAGAAGAGGTAACCATGACGTTAATTGGCAGCGGCGAACGCTCACACAATTCTTGAATCAGTTGGTGATCCTGCAAACCCGGTACGAACAGACCGCTGGCTCCTGCCTCTGCATAATGGTTCGAACGTATAAGTGCTTCCTCTAGGAGAGATTGGTTATGGTGTTCAGGTGCGTGTTGTAGAAAAATATCTGTGCGGGCGTTAATGAACAAGGGTATGCCTGCTTGCTCGGCAGCTTCCCGGGCGGCGGACAGCCTAGGGCATTGCTCCTCCACAGTGTACAATCCCGAACCAGCGGAGAGTTGATCTTCAATGTTGACTCCTACAGCACCATGATCGATGACTTGCAGGATATTTTGCTTTACTTCTGACACCAACCTCCCATACCCTCCCTCTATATCGATCGTTACAGGCAGATCCACGCTCCCTGTAATCCGTGCGAGATTGGCAAGTACCAGATGGAATGACAGGGCTTCCCCATCTTGCTCACCATGGGCCGCAGCCACAGACCAGCTTCCGGTTGCAATGGCCGTTGCTCCAACCGATTGCATGGCTTTTGCGCTTCCAGCATCCCACACATTGACCAGAACAAGTGGTTTTCCTTTCACATGGCTTTTTTGGAACAACGCAGCTTTTTCTTCTAAGGTACTCATATTATGTTGACTCTCCTTTGTTATATCATGCATTCCTTTGGACATTTGATGCGTACTCCATTAATTCATTCCGTTTTTCAGCTATCCTGTTCCTGTTTCTCGTGAGTCAAAAGCCAGTTTTTGCGAGTTAATCCCCCGCCGTATCCGCCCAGTTCACCACTGGCATTGATTACTCGGTGACATGGGATCACAATCGCAAGCTGGTTGGCCCCATTCGCCTGTGCCACGGCTCGACACGCAGTTGGTTTTCCCAGTGCATTCGCAATATCCTGATACGACCTCGTCTCCCCTGCCGGAATGGCTATAAGCTCGTCCCACACACGTTTTTGAAATGGTGTTCCTAAACAGAACAACGGTGTGTCGAATGCTGTCCTTTCGCCCTGAAAATACTCGTTTAATTCTCGCTCAATGGACTGTATGGGAGCCGTAGTACCGGGAACAATAGACGATTTGGTTCGTTTGCGCAGACGCTCAACCTCGCGCTCCAAGCCTCTTCGGTCCACAAATTCCAGTAAATATAGAGCCTCGTCATCTGCAATGGCCATCATCGGACCAAGGCGGGTGTCAATCCAGGACGCTTTCAGGACATGCCCTTCATCAACTTGTGTAGGGGCGGCACCCATGATCCGTGAAAAGGCATCGCGGAAGCCGCTGCTTGACTCATATCCGGTAGATAGTTGACTGTCAATCACGGTGCGGCCGGAGCGAATATTTTTTAGTGCAAGTCCCATGCGGCGGGCACGGGCATATTCGACAAAGGTCATGCCGAACCGCTTCTTGAATTGTCGGCGCGCCGTGGACTCATCGATGGAGAGGGCCTTGAAATCCTGCTCTTTCCAGCGTTTCTCCGGTTGTTTCTCGACAGCTTCCACCAGTATGCGAACGACATCCGATACTTGATTGGGGTGAGATAACGGGCGACAGCGCTGGCAAGGGCGATACGAAGCCAGAAGTGCCTGCTGAGCCGTCTCATAGAATTCGCAGTTTTCGAATTTTGGCTTTCGCGCCGGGCATGTGGGACGACAGAACACACCTGTGGTTCGGACCCCAACATAGAATAAACCTTCGTATTCCGAATCCTTGGCCACAAGCGCCTCGTAATATTGTTCCTTTAGATCATCAGAAATCATGGGGCACGTCCTTACCTCGTTAGAATCTTAATCTTTATCCCATTATAGAAAAGTGTTACAGCAAGCATCGCCGAAAATCAGGCATGAATATTCGATATGTTGAATTTGATTGGAGAAGGAATTGGTTTTGTTCAGAATTTGTTTAGAGTGAACTGGTAATATAGACCTATCCAAGTAGAGTGATTTAGGCAAAGATGCCTATTTGGTAAAAAAGATGATTATTGACGGTTCATTGTTATAGGAAAATTACATAGGTAAGCATGAAAAAACTAAAACTAAAGATTAGCGGAACGAAAGTTTGGAGGTCGACTAGAATGAGATATTCCACGTACAAAAGTATTTATGAACCCGTTTATACAAAAACGTCCGAGTCTCGCACCATGTATGTCAAAAAGCAATTCATGCAGCGTGTAAAGATGCCAACCTGGCTTTCGAAGATGATCATCATAGCCCTAATTATAATCATAGGATGCAGTGCTGTATTCACCGTATTTGCTGGGGATGAACAGTTGTTATCAGGGGACCAGGTCGTTGTATCTCAGGGAGATACGCTGTGGAGTATTTCTTTGGCGCATAAACCTCAGCAGATGGATACGCGTGTATATATAGAAGCGGTCAAAAAAGTAAATGAACTGGAGCAAAACTCCATTCGAATTGGACAAGTTTTAGTCTTGCCAGGATTTGATCGATAAAATAAACGGTGCATGACGTCATTAACAGAGTTCTTACTTTATTCATCGAGGTACATTCGCATACTGAATTCATTAATCATTTACATATAATGGAGCTTCATGAGGGACGATATGGTGTAGTGATTAGTAAGTGGTGTGCTATATAAGTTGAACTAAAGAATATTTACACTGACACTACGATGACAGAATAACCTTCCAATCGCTGTTATCCCCAGATTTTTTGATTCCCTTTTCTTAAAGGTAAAATCCGGGGATAAAGGCGAACGCTTCGCTTTTTCAGGTTTTTTCTGTCCTCTCCGTTATCGTGTAAATGATTAGTTCAACTGATATAGACATATGTGCTGTAGATAGATGAAGGGAGAATGAGATGATGAACATGAATATAAAGAAATCTGCACTTTGCATGTCTGTGCTCTGTATTTCGCTATTCGTCAGTGCCTGTGGTGCCAAAAATAATAACGAATCCGTTCAGGAGCATGCCTATCCGCAATCGAAGCAACCCATAGAGAAAGCTGGGGAAAGCTCTGTTCCCAATGCGGATGCGAAGAATAACAATGACCAAGGCAGTACCAGTGGTGATGAAGGAAAGCCTACGGCGCAATCGGAATCCACTGAACCGTCGGAGCAGATTGATATCGTCATCGACCAGTCAGAGAAACCGATGGAGGGCAATAGCTTTGATTTTGGAATTAAACAGGTTCCGAAGGGTTATGCACTAACGGAGATGAGATGGACGTCTAACACGGTGACGATTGTGAATTCGCTACAGGAAGCTATTGAACATGGTGGGAATGGTGAAGAGGGCTTTTACTTTAGCGGCAATGGACAATTCTCCGGCTTTATCTATTCGGATGAGATGAAGGGCGAGCGCGGTAAAGCTACGTTTGTGTTCACGAATGATGAGGGGAACGAAATCATGTCCGAGAAAGAAATCACGTTGAAGTAGCAGGCATATCATGAAGGCTCCGTCTGGAGCCTGATGAACAGGAAAAGCAGCCACTGGGGCTGCTTTTTTTGACATACCTAATTACAAGATCGCCGATCCATCTGTTGCTACATAAAGTCAAAGAAATAACGGACCACGTGGAACATAACCGGAGAGGTATAGGTCAGGCTGTCGACCCGGCTTAGGTAGCTTTTTTTGAGCGAATCGAACTTGTTATCATCCCCGATTAATAGATCGCGCTTCAGTACAGATACCGTCAGAATACCGAAGAATCCAGCCAAACTGATCAGTACCCCGATGAACAGCGAGAATTTCCAATCAAATGGCGTCAGGTAGGGATGGATAAAATAAGACGTTGCTGTCGTTACAATAAATGCACACGCGAACCCTTCCCAAGTGACAAATGGGTTAGCGGTGGGCACCACTTTTCGTTTGCCCAGATAGAGAGAAACCAGATAATGCACCACATCATTAAGCTGTGTTAACACGACGAGGAACAGTACCAGCTTGGAGCCATACTCCGGTGTGGCGAAAGGGAAATAGGCCAGGTGGCTCAGTCCGAACACCATCAGCATTAATCCCCATTGTGTGGAGCTGACACTGCGCAGGAACCCGACCGTACCTTTGTTAATCAAGCGTGGCAAGGGCAGCACCAGGAACACATATAGCGGAATAAACACGATAAACATGCCATACCATCCAATGTAGATCCAGTAGAACTGAACCGGAATCGCCAGATACGCCCACAGGAACAGCCTGCGGTCGGCCTTGCGCGTACTGCGAATCATGGAGAAGTATTCTTTGAGTGAGAAGAATGCAAGCACCATGAGGGAGATCAGGGACACAATAGGATTGAAGAGGGTAGCTAGGCAGAAGATGACAAACATGCCCCACCAGGTTTTGATTTTTTGGCCGATGCCTGAATAGTCTTTGGTTGGCTGAAGCTTTGCAATAACTTTGTACACGATATGTATCACAAGTAAAGCTGTGAAGATTAGCGTTAGTGTAAAGAGTGAACTGCTCACGTACCGATCACCTGCTTATTCAAAGTAAGATTCCATTATAGGGTACCTATGTTATTATGAAGGAATAGTGCCAACTTGATAAGGGGAAATTTTGCTATGACAGATGAACGCTCCATCTATATCTTGCTTACGAATACAGGAACGTTGTTTACCAAGGTTATTCAGAGCTATACCCGAGCGCCATATAATCACGCATCGATCTCATTTGACCGGGAATTAACGGAGTTGTACAGCTTCGGCCGCAAGCATCCGAGCAATCCGCTGAACGGCGGGTTTGTGAAGGAAGATATCCAGACAGGTACATACAGCAAGTATCCCAATACGACATGTGTCATATATGAGCTTCAAGTGACAGATCGTGAAGTGGAAAAGATGAAACGTGTGCTACACATCTTCATCCGCAGCCGCCAGAAATATATGTACAATCTGCTCGGCGTGATCGGCATTACGCTCAAGGAGCCGGTGGAGTTCAGCAACTCCTACTTCTGCTCCCAATTTGTAGCTGAAATTCTACAGCGTTCGGGAATCAAACTGTGGAACAAGCTTCCGGCACTGGTGACACCGGATGATTTTCGCCAGAGTGAACGATTGAAATTGGTCTATGAAGGGAAGCTAAGCGAATATACGCTGGGCAATGCAGAGCAGGAATAGGGTAGGTGCGTGTGCTGTGAGCTCTCAAGTAAGATCAACAATAAAGCAGCCTGCTGCCACGGATGAAGAGGCAACAGGCTGTTTGTGTACTTCATATGGATGATGGTGGGGATGATGATCGGTCGAAATTAACCTCTTCGAGGAATTCAATCACTTCACCATTCGGACTGTGGACGAGCGCATTTCTAACCCGAAGTGCAGGTTCTCCAAGCGATAACCAATCCGGTTCAACATAGGCCTTGGCCCCATATGCGAGCGCTCGCTGATAGATGTCTTCTACATCGTGCACGTAAAAGGCGAAATGTAATAGTGCGCCGTGCCGGACCGCTTCAGGAGAGGTGGCAGGTTCACCCTCCGCAGGAATGACGGCTTTGGGGTCAAACACCTCAATGCAGGTGCGTTGATCCGGAGAGATCAGCATACATGCCTCCGTAATGTGGAAGGAAGGCAAACTCCAAGAGTGACCGACCTTGAATCCTAATACTTTTGTGTAAAACTCCAGGGTATCTTTATAATTTCGGGCCTGAATAGCCACATGTGCAAGTCCTATAACACTCACATTCATCGCTCCCTCTTCAGATTGTATTCTAAAGTATAGGGACAATATCGCGTTGGAACCATATGATATCAAAGGATATAATGAGATAAAATCAATACATTCTTAGCTAATTTATCAGGAAAACCTTATTAAATAAGGCGACGACTCGGAGGTCTTACCAATGGAACACATGATAGATGAGATCGATCAGCAGATTATGCGTTTGCTGCAACATCATGCACGTATGCCCATTGCACAGATTAGTAAAGAAATTAATATGTCTCAGCCTTCCGTTAAGGAAAGAATTCTGAAACTGGAGGAGAGAGGTGTGATAACGGGCTATTCGACCATCTATAATCTGGCCCAATTAAACCGTGGAACCACGACGTTTATTTTGCTCAAAACAGAGCATTGCGACGAGTTGGTCCAGTTCTGTGAACAGGCCATCGAAGTCACGGACGTTTATCGGATTAGCGGTGAGTATAACTATCTGATCAAGGTACAGACGGCGTCAATTGAAGAATTGGCCGAGTTCCAGGATTCACTGGTGAAGCTGGGACCCTCGAAATCCCATATCAGCATGAAAAATATCATGGAAAATCGTATTCTCCTCTAGGTGATGAAGTTCGTTGTGCATATGCACAATGAATTTCGTCCTTTCATCAATATTTATTCTGGCCTCCAGCAACTATAATGAAAGCGTGTTCAACAAGTGCATGGGGGGCAATTGACAATGGAACCATTAACGATTAGCTGGATTGGTGCTCTGGCAGGACTGGCTATTGCGATCATTTTGATTTTGAGGAAGCTGAACCCGGTCTATTCTTTATTTCTGGGCGCAATTGTAGGCGCTTTAATTGGCGGAGCGAACCTGGAAGAGACCGTAAACATACTGGTGGATGGCACACAAAGTGTCATGGGAACCGTACTCCGCGTACTGGCTGCCGGGGTGCTTGCGGGTGTGATGATGGAATCGGGAGCCGCGGAGACGATAGCGCAGGCGATTGTACGTAAATTTGGCGGAAGTAAAGCCATTCTGGCGCTAGCACTGGCCACGATGATCATCACCGCCGTTGGGGTATTTATCCCCGTGGCTGTGCTGATCGTTGCACCGATTGCCTTGTCTGTAGGTAATAAAATGGGCATATCCAAATTGGCCCTGCTGCTGGCCTTATCGGGTGGGGGCAAGGCGGGGAACATTATCTCCCCGAATCCCAATACCATTGCAGCAGCGCGAGGATTTGATCTGGATCTGAGCAATGTTATGCTGGCAGGCGTTATTCCAGCGATCTGCGGCTTGATTGTAACTGTAATTGTAGCTTCAATGCTCAAGAACAAGGGTGTAATGGTTACTGATCAAGAAGCAGAACAGGGCGATGTAGATACATCGAAGTATCCGCCACTTGGCAAAGCCATTGTTGCCCCATTGGTTGCGATCATTCTGTTGATGATCAATCCCATCGGCTCTATCGCGGGTATTGAAGCATTGTCTACTTTTAAAGTGGATGCGATGTACATTCTTCCAATAGCAGGTATCATCGGTATGTTGGCGATGGGACAAGGTAGAAACATCGTGAAATACTCAACCGCAGGATTAAATAAAATGACAGCAACCGTGCTCATTCTGGTGGGTGCAGGTGGGATAGCGGGACTTATCTCTGCTTCTGATCTGTCAGGTCAGGTGGTGGGTCTGATTGAAGCATCCGGAATATCCGGTACCTTCCTCGCACCGATCGCGGGAATTCTGATGGCGGCAGCGACGGCTTCGACGTCGACAGGAGTTATTTTGGCAACAGGCTCCTTCGGTGACGCCATTCTGAACATGGGCACAGCGCCGCTCGCAGCTGCCGTGATGGTGCACACGGGGGCAACCGTTATTGATTCCTTACCACAAGGAAATTATTTTCACGTGTCGGCTGACAGCATGAAGATGACGATTCGTCAGCGGATGGGCGTGATTCCATATGAAGCGATTGTGGGTGGCACGATGGCTATTGTAGCGACGTTACTGTACGGATTTATTCTTTAATTCTTTAATCTAACGGATGGAGTGAGAGAGATGAGAGAAACTGAAGAGACTAGAGAGAAGACATTTGTTCTGGCACCAGATTCGTTCAAAGAAAGCATGACAGCGAAAGAAGTATGTGTCGCGATGGAAAAAGGATTGCGTAAGATATACCCGACGGCAAGTTATATCCATGTACCCATGGCAGATGGTGGGGAAGGCACGGTACAGTCCCTTGTGGATGCTTCCGGTGGTTCCCTTCACCAGCAAGAGGTGAGCGGACCATTAGGTCATACAGTGACTGCCCAGTATGGCATTCTGGGTGACGGAACAACGGCGGCCATTGAGATGGCATCGGCCAGTGGCATACATCTGGTAACCAAAGAAACCCGAGATCCGCTACGGACGACAACCTATGGAACGGGCGAGTTGATTCGAGCGTGTCTGGACCGAGGCATACGCAAAATCATCATCGGCATTGGTGGCAGTGCGACTAATGATGGTGGTGCCGGCATGGCTGAAGCGCTTGGCGCTAAATTTCTGGATGAACAGGGTCAGCCACTTGCACGGGGTGGAGGGGCTTTGGATCAACTGGCCCAGATTGATGTGTCGGGTCTGGATGAGCGTTTGCAGGAAGTGGAGTTCATTGTGGCCTGTGATGTGACCAATCCGCTCTGTGGGGAGCATGGTGCATCAAGGGTGTTTGGGCCGCAAAAAGGGGCTACTCCAGAGATAGTTGAGCAGCTGGATGCGAACCTGTCCCATTATGCAGATGTGGTAAAGCAGCAGCTGTACAAAGATATCCGTGATATACCCGGTGCCGGAGCGGCTGGCGGACTGGGTGCGGGACTTTTGATTTTTACACAGGCAGTGTTGCGTAAAGGCGTTGAAATTGTCATTGAATATACGGAGTTACGTGGTAAATTAATTGCTGCGGATGTCGTATTTACGGGCGAAGGCGGTATCGACTTTCAAACGAAATTTGGCAAGACCCCCTATGGCGTTGCTCGGGCAGCCAAGGAAGCGGGTAAACCTGTAATTGCCATTGCAGGCTACGTGGGCGAAGGGATTGACACCCTTTACGGGGAAGGCATTGATGCCATATTTGGTATTGTGCCTGGGGCAGCAGATCTGGAGCGACTATTGCGAGAAGGCCCGGAGAATGTGGAGCGTACAACCGAGAATATTGCCAGGGTGCTGAAGCTGGGTCTGCTATCTTAGGTGAGTATTTTGCATAAGGTCGTACGGGGACGTATTGGACTGAGATGTGACAAAGACGGGATACGGATATGCCTGAGATCAGGTGATCTGTGTCTCGTCTCTTTGCTATCCTCGAAGCTGTTCTGACGCTACTGATAGAACGCGAGTAGTCCGTGGGTGAGCTCGATGAGCTCCAGCCAATTACGCGGGTCTTTGCCCGTCAGGGTCTGTATGCGTTTGAGCCGATATTGAAGGGTATTGCGATGAATATTGAGATGGTCCGCTGTTGTGGTCATGCTGCCGTTATGATGGATAAAACTGCGCAGCGTATCTAGCAGGTCAGCTGTATCCTCAAGTTTGCTGACGATATTGGCATGCGGTGTTAGATCAGCCGCGCTGAATCGTACCAAAAAGGGCACATCCTCATACCGAATGATCGGTGAGTCTGGTTGAAGCGCCAGCAGGATGTTCATCACACACCGGGCCTGTTCGTAACTGGTGGCGATATTCGCTTCTTTTTGGCTGACGGCGATGAATGCTGCGGGTGTGATCTGTCTCAAACGCTGAATCATCGGATCAACGTCTGCTTCATTCTGGATCAGGATGATCTGTGTGTCGCCATCACCTTCAACAGAGAATGAAGGAACTTGGAGCAATATTCGGATGATCTCAGTGTCAGCCGCGATGGATTTCCCGGGGAAACGGACATATAGAAGAACGGTCGGCAATTGCAGATCAATCCGGTATTGCAGAGCTTCCTTTTTGACCTTTTGTGAGTAGGAACCCGATTGGTTCAGCAGTCGTTCGATAAAGGCTTTTTGACGTGAAGCTTCATGGGCCATACTTTCCAATTGATTACGCTGTTCGATCAAGAGAGACACGGTAGTACGCACGATGTTGCAGAAAGGTCGAACTTCATCCGGATGACCGGATATGCCAATGACTCCGACATGCTGCTGATTGATTAGAATCGGTTCGTTGGTCCCCATTTTCTCCAGTATACCATCCTGCCAAACTTCAATCCTGCTTCCTGTCGTTAACGCGCGGACAGCACCCTGATGAACTGTGCCCACACGTTCCTTCTGACCACTTCCAATAATAATGCCATGTTCATTCATAATGTTGATGTTGTATGGGATGTCCTGCATCATTTTATCGACAATGTCCTGTGCCTGTTTTTCCGAAAGCTGCAACAACGAAGCTCCTCCCCTTCCATCTCATCGTGCTAAATGCGCATCTTCTCTGATGATCATTCCGCCCGATACCATATTGTGCATCTGAACGAAATTATAGAGCAATGGTAAGGCTTACACAAGCAGGGCGGTCAGGATTAAGGTGTTCCTGGAATGGCTGGATTGTTGGATACCTGATACCTTGCTGTGGCATTTCATTTTATAGTTGTTATTCAAGTCGCTTCGCTCGTGTTACCCTTGTCCGTTATGGCACCTTGTGTGCTGTTCAGGTAGTTCAGATGTTCTTTGCCCCAACCACACATGCCGTCCAATAACGTGCTGATCGTCTGGCCGTGTTCGGACAGGCTGTATTCCACCTTCGGTGGAACATCCCCATAGAGCGTGCGCACAATGATTCGATCCTGCTCCAGCTCGCGCAATTGTTTTGTTAATGTGCCCTGGGCTACATCAGGAATCATGCGTCGTAGTTCACCAAATCGTTTCGTACCTTCCTTCAATAAAATAAACAAGATAAGTGGTTTCCATTTCCCATTAATGGTCTCCAGCGTTGTTAATACTCCCTGTAACCTGGGTTCTTGTAAATCCATAGTAATCACCTCAGTTTATACGTCTATATGTATCTCCATCATAACGGTTTTTCGTGGTCTCTGCTCGATCGTCTCTATGAAAAAATGGGGGAAAACCGTGGTGAGCTGCTCCAATAGTACGAATATTCGTACTAGGTACGATGTAAATGCGTACTATTCAACGTTCTTCATTTCATGAATAATGAACACAACGTGAGAGCACATGCACTTATATAACCGGAGATGAGAGGATGAGCATAGATGAGTCACTATACATTGGAGAATAAACGGGTCGTTGTTATTGGCGGGAGCTCAGGCATCGGACTGGCTACGGCAATTCAGGCAGCAGAGGTAGGTGCGGATGTGATTATAGCAGGCAGATCAGCGTCCAGACTGGAGGAAGCGAGGGAACAGATTGCGAAGGTTCTAGGCAAAGGCGAGCATGGGGAAGCGGTGGTGGAAGTTCATGTATTGGACAATCAGGATGAACAGCAACTCGAAGCATTTTTTGCCCGAATCGGCACGTTCGATCATCTGTTCACACCAGGTGCTGCCTACACCCGGGGACCACTGACATCGGATCGGGACACGGCAGAGAGTTGTTTCAAAGGCAAGTTCTGGCCTCAATACTTTGCGGCTAAATACGCTGCACTGCATCTTTCGACTTCCGGTTCGATCACGTTAATGTCTGGTGGATTCAGCCAGCGCCCATTGGATGGCGGTGCTTCCTACGCTGCATGTAACGGTGCAATTGAGAGTCTGGGTAAAGCACTCGCTGTGGAGTTAGCACCGGTTCGTGTGAATGTCGTATCCCCTGGAACCATCTGGCGGGAAGGGCAGGAAGGCACGCCGCGCGGCGAGCATTTTAAAGATTATGAGAAGCTGTCCCTGCTCAAGCGGGTTGGTTACAATGAAGAAATTGCACATACTGTTACGTATCTAATGACGAATACGTTCACTACGGGCAGTACGTTGTATGTGGATGGCGGGTACACCTTGATTTAACAGCTGAAGTTATATAGGTCTAAAATAATGATTTTTCAAAAATAAAATGATGAATTATGACGAAAAAAGTTGAGATCTATCCTGTTTTTTTACTACGGGGTGGATCTTTTTCCTTTTATTTGCTCTTTTTGTTTAGATTCTGTTTATCGCAGTGCAATACAATAGGCCTTACGTATCAGAGGTAATGGATTTGTGTGTAAAAAACATGAGATAGGGAGGATCAATTACATGAATTACAGAAAAATAATTAGTTTGATGCTCATCTTGGTGCTGGTAGCACCATGGCTGGCTCCAGCAGCAAAGGTTAGTGCAGGTGGATCAAGCCCTGTGCCAGGCAATAATGGACTAATCACAGTCAAGCTTACTGATGATAATAACATAGAGGTGCGTTGGGGTGCTGGTTTCTCTGACACCACGGAAACTCGTAACCTAAAATATCAGGTCTTTGTTTCCAATACTTCTAATCTGAACAACATGACAGAGATCAGGGACAATCTAGAATATGGAGACGAAGATTGGGTGTTGGGTTCAGCATCTAATGACGATACGTTCTCCAAAATATTTCAAGGTTTAGATACCAGCGAAACGCTCTATTATAATGTGATGGTTGTAGATCAAGATGATATGGAAGCCTCCTATCAGATGAAATCATTCAATCCGAATACACAGCTGAGTCCGTTGGAGCAATTCAACAATGTTAAAGAGAGAAAAGTTTTGGATCATTACACCGATTTTATACCAGAAGTAATGGAGCTGTTTAGTAACAAAGACTTCTTAGCTGATCCCGATTTTGAATCGTTGTCTGAGGATGAGCAATATGAGATTGCAGAGTACATGTTAAAGGAGTCAAGCCCACCAGCATCTAGTAGATATGAGAGTAAGGAACAAGTCCAATATGTAGTGCAATTAGCCTTGCAAGCTCGGAATCTTCCTCGAGAAATTGGTGGACTTGACTCCAGAGAAGTCCTTGATGCATTTTTTAATAAACAAGCAGAGCGACTACAGCTACAATTTCATAGCCATGAAGAAGATAATGAGTACTATGAACGTATCCACTATTATCTTGATTCCTCTGAAATTGAAAGACGTATGGCAGCTTTTAGATATGAGCGTAAACTCACCGGAAATCTTGATATTTCACAAATACTCGATTATACAAAATCTTCCTTGGATGATACCCCTTTTATCAATAAGGTTGAAACACTTGGTGATATGGAAGACGTTTTACAAGATATGTACGATATTCAGACAGGTATTGAAGCATACAATGCCGATGAAGAAAATCAAGAATATTCACTTAGATTATTCCCTCTGGATATCAGCAAATGGGATAGTTTGATAAACGAAGAACGGGAACAATTAGCAGACCATATGCTTAATGAGAGACCACTTGGTGGATATGCAAGTTTTGAAGAAATTCAGACTGCATTTAATAAATTTTTCCCTGATGATAACGATAGCGATCCATTGACTGCCTTAAATGCTGCAAAAAGCAACTCTAACAGAGATACTATGCGTGTAGCTATGGAAAATCCGGCTCTGGGTATTACGTTGCCTGCTGGCTACGATACGTTAACCCCGCAGGTTAAAGAATTTATTGCAGGATTCCTCATCCGATATGCAGAAAAAGATTTTAAGAATAAAGATCAGGTTCAATATATGATTGAGCTTGGTGTCTTGGTACAATCTCTATGGGAGCAGAATGAACTTACTGCTCTTGAAAATACACTGGATGCATTTGCTCAGAAATTGAAAGATGCATCAAATTACTTTAATGATCAACAAGCAAATGAATTTAGCACTTATGGTAAAGATTACTTGAAACGTACCAATGAAATAGATAAAAATGTTTTTGCTTATAGATTCTTGTATTCAATAGCCTACGAAAAGTTGGAAGGCTATTATCAAGGAGATATTGTGGAACCTATGATTGTGCTATATCTTTTCACTGAATCGTATCAGTCTATTGATAAGGCTACCAAGTTAATTCCAATGAATCAATGGCTAGAAGATGCTATGAACGTTCAAATTGACGCGGAACCTTTCTTCGAGAAATACGAATTTGATCTTACAGGCGCCCTCGATGTATCCAAAAGGGCAGAACTCAGTTCCGAAGATCGAAAGGAACTGGCAGAGTGGATGCTTACTGAACAAGACAGCTACGAGACTGTTGGGAATCTGCAATATGTATTTAATCGATTCTTTACGGCTCCTAATGTGAAGGGCAATGACATCAATAACACCCTAACGGGCTTGGACAGCACGATGGAAATCTCCTTTGACGACAAACTGCATTGGATTGACGTTGCCTCTATTCAGAAAACGGACTTTAGTGGTAATAAAACGGTATGGGTTCGTCATAAAGCAGTTAGTGATGAACTGCCAGGACGCGCGATAAAGATTGTCTTTACACAGAACGGTGATAGCAACACTGATAACGGTAATGGCTCAACGCCTAACCCGGGTGGAAACACTGGTGGTGGATCGTCCACGACCACACCAGTAACGTCTACCCCTGCACCAACAACGAAACAAGAACAGATCGTGGTTGACGTTAATGGGGCAAATGGTACCAACTTGACCAAGACACCGATCACCCGTACAACCGAAACCAACGGCACGATCAAAGATTTGGTGAAAATGACCGAAGCGATTGCCAAGGAATCGGTGGAAAAAGCGAAGCAATTAAACATGAATACAGCACGCATTGTCATTCCAGACACCAAAGATGCCGTGTCCGAGACACGTATTGAACTGCCTAAAGCAGCGGTAAAAGCACTGAATGATGGTTCACTCAAGCTGGAGATTTCTACAGAGAATGCGATCATCTCTGTTCCGACGAATTCCATAGCCGGATTCGATCAAGACTTGTACTTCCACGTTGTACCTTTGAAAAAGGAATCCGAGCGTAAGGAAGTCGAAGAGCGTGCGAAGAAAGAGCAATTGATTCAACAGATTGCTCCAAACACGAATGTGCGTGTACTGGCTCGCCCAGTAGAGATCGAAACGAATATGCAGAGCCGCGAAGTGACGTTGACTTTGCCACTGCGTGATAGTCTGCCAACCGATCCGGCTGCTCGTCAGCAAGCATTGGACAACCTGGCGATCTATATCGAACACAGTGACGGCACAAAAGAATTGATTCAAGGCAAATTGGTGAAACTCGCAGATAACAGCGAAGGCATCGAATTTACCGTAACCAAATTCAGTACGTTCACTCTCGTTGTTGTGGATGGACTGAAAGCTTCACAAAGTGCACATCCGCCGTACATCCAAGGTTTCGGTACAGATTTCCGTCCGGATGCCTTCGTAACACGTGCACAGATGGCAGCTATGCTGGCTCGCAATCTTCCAACTGAAGTAGCAGGTTCAGCGAATAGCGTGAGCTACAAGGATGTATCTGCGACACACTGGGCAACAAGTGACATTCAAAAAGCTCAATCCGCTGGCGTCATGAACGGCATGAGCAACACTCAATTTGCACCGGAAGGTTCGATCACCCGTGCACAGATGGCAACGATTGCGTATCGCTGGATGCAGCAACAAGCGAGTAATACAACAGTGAATGGTCCAGCAGTTTCCTTCACAGACGTATCCGCAGACCTGTGGGCAGCAGAGGCGATTGTATACGTGCAATCCGCTGGCCTGATGGTTGGTTACAACGATGGCACATTTAAACCGGACAGTAAGCTGACGCGTGCGGAAGCGGTGAAAGTGTTGAATGTATTGTTCAACCGGACACCTCTAACTGGCGCAGTTACGCCAACGTTCAGTGATGTACCAGCAACACACTGGGCATATGCAGATATTGAAGCTGCAGCGCAGTAATAATATCAAAGTAGATAAAGAAGGCCATCCTTGGGGGTGGCCTTTTGCAGTTTAACGAACTTGAATACAATCCAATGAATGTATTAGACAGAAACTTTGCTGTAACGAGTCCTAAAGATTAACATACTCACTCACTTTCGTTTTCGCATTCCTCGTAAAATTCTACATGCTGAGAAGAAATGCATGGGTCTATAGATTAAAATAATTACAGAAAAATGCAAGAAAAGATGAATTTCATAGGGGGATTGTTGAAAAATCACGAAAAAAATACGGGATTTTAATGTTTTTTCGCGATTTTACGCCAATTGTTCAGAATCCGTTCAGACCAAAGTACTAGAATGAAAAGTATAAATGATTCGAGCTGGGAGGCTCAAGGAGGAAATAATGAAAACATATGCGAGGAAAATAATCAGTGCGGTACTGGTGTTGCTGATGTTAATCCAAGTTGTCGCTGTAGTACCTGTTCAAGCGAATCCGATGACACCTTTGGAGAAGTTAAATTATGCAATCAGCGAGGGATCTGTTAGCGAAATACAGGAGGTACTGGAAGGGAACCTGATTGTGACTTTGCCACTTGGTTACTCTGGGTTGTCTATACAAGAGAAAGAAGCGATAGCGAGATTGGTGGCTACTTTGCCAAAAGGGGAAGCGTATTCTAGTGAGGAACAATTAGAATATACTTTTAACTTGGCATATCAAGGCATGATTTTAATCAGTAATACGGACTTGTTTGCTATACAATTGCAAATGGATCTGGTCTACAGTCTGTTGAGCCAGTCTAAAAACTACTTCACCAATGACACCACAGAAATGATGTATAAATCGGGTGTGAAGTATGAAGAAATGAGCGGTGTTGATCGACAAATAATTTCTCATTTTATCCAAATGACCTTAATTGCATTTCATGGTAGTGAGGGATCAACTGAGTTAGACAACGCATTTTTCCAAGTAATATTTGGGATAACCGGGTATCCTGAAATCAATAAAGCAAAAGTCGAGGAATTGATGTTAGAGACGTTGAACTTTAACCAGTTCTTTAAAGGGTCCATTGATGAGTTTATTGATGATAACCCTGAATCTGGTGCAGTAGCCTATCCATTGGATTTTGATAAATTGAAATCTATTCAGGAAGACTCGGAACAAATGACAGAACTGGCTAATTGGATGATTGAAAAGATGCCGCAAGGTGGCTTTGCTTCAATAGAAGATATCCAAAAAAGTTTCGATCAGTTCTTTAATTCGGCAGCACCGTTAGTAACCGTAGATGATGATGTCAATGTCATTGTTGGTGCGGATGATACTATGGAATACACTCAGAATAATGGCGAGAATTGGTTTGATTACAGCACCACTAACCCACCCGAATTCAAAGGGAATAAAACGGTATGGGTTCGTGTTAAAGCAAACGAAAGTAATGCCGCAAGTCTCTATGAGATTTTAATCTTTACAGAGAATAAAGAAACAGACCCGCTTGAATCATTGAATCTAGCTAAGAGTAATGAAGATGTAGAAGGTGTCCTTAGCGAAATTCAAGATTCCGCGTTAGGACTCGAACTGCCTGTAGATTTCAGTGATTGGAGCAACGATGAGAAAGAATCTGTAGCTGTATTTGTCACTTTAATGAATGGGGCAAAAGGATATGTGAGTAAAGGACAAGTGCAATATGTACTTGATATGGCTGTAGAACCACGAAACCTCTTTAATAAACCTGCACTGACTGATGTTGAGGAGAATATCAATGCTTATTTTTCCAAATTATTAAATTTACCTGAAGTTTTTAGCATAAACCTCGACCCAAGTATTCAATCACTATATAAAGTAGGGAAAACGTATGAAAATTTGTCTGTTGTAGATAAACAAATTTTTGCATACCGCATGAAATTTTACTCAATGCGTGATGAAATTCCTTCATATCAGAACAGAGATCAACTTTCTACGTCGTTATCTACTTACAATGCAATCAATGATGTAACTAATCAAACCAAGATGTATAATGCTTTGGTACGTCTGCGTTTAGTACAGAAGGAATCAACACAGTATAACAATCTCCCTAGTACTATCAAATATATGGTAGAGTTTCCGCTTAACATGGACAAAGTGGATAGCATAGATTATGCGACATATAGAAAACTTGCCCAATGGATGATTGATAAGCGTCCAGTTGGTGGTTATGAAAACTATAAAAACATCCAAAAAACTTTTGATCAGTTCTTTAATCCAGCAGATCCTTTGAGAGTTATCAACGAAGCGAGAGCTACGAAGAATACTGATGCTATACTCGGGGCAATTACTCAACCGGAATGGTTGGATCTTCCGGCTGGCTTTGACATTCTCCAACCTGAGGAGAAGAAAGCCATAGCTAATGTGGTAATGACCTTTTTACCGATTGACTATGCCTACGATCTTAAGAAACAAGTGCAATATGCTGTAGAAATTGGGTATAAAGGCATCCAGACGATCAAACAAACAGACAAGATTCTTTTCCAACAGCATTTGAATGAGTTCTATTCCCTTTTTGTTGAGTCAACAGAGTACTTTGAATATCCAGGGATGGAAATGTTTAAAGAGTTAGGTCAAAAATATTTAAATGCATCCAATGTGGATAAAGAGTTGCTTGCTTATACTGCAAAACGTCTGTTTCAGGGTTCGGATCTTTCAATTGAACAGGTATACGGTGCTTCATTAATGTTAGTCATGAATTATTCCTACATTAATGATGCTATAGACGTTAGCGAGATGAAGAAAGCCATGCTGATGCTATACAGCTTCCAGCAATCTACTGAGATGATGGAACCTTTCGAACCATTCCTACTTAAGTTGAATGCTATGAAGGATCTAGTAGAAGATGATACTCGAATGGGAAAACTGGCTCAATGGATGCTTGATCGCAAGTCTGCTAACGGATATAGCAGTATTAGCGAAGTGCAGAAAGCATTCGATCGTTTCTTCGACCAAATCATTATTATTACGCCTACACCTACACCATCAACTGGCGGTGGAAGTGCAGGATATACACCAGTAACGTCTACACCTGCTCCAACAACGAAACAAGAACAGATCGTAGTCGACGTTAATGGAACAAACGGTACCAACTTGACCAAAACGCCAATCACACGTACAACCGAAACCAACGGCACGATCAAAGATCTGGTGAAAATGACCGAAGCAATTGCCAAGGAATCGGTTGAAAAAGCGAAGCAATTGAATATGAACACCGCACGCATTGTTATTCCAGATACCAAAGATTCCGTGTCCGAGACACGTATTGAACTACCTAAGGCAGCGGTAAAAGAATTGAATGATGGTTCGCTGAAACTTGAAATCTCCACTGAAAATGTAGTGATTTCCGTTCCGACGAATTCCATCGCCGGATTCGATCAAGACTTGTACTTCCGCGTTGTACCTTTGAAAAAGGAATCGGAGCGCAAAGAAGTTGAAGAGCGTGCAAAGAAAGAACAGTTGATCCAACAGATTGCTCCGAATACGAATGTTCGCGTATTGGCTCGTCCGGTAGAGATCGACACGAATATGCAGAGCCGCGAAGTGACACTCACGTTGCCACTGCGTGACAGTCTACCAACTGATCCGGCTGCTCGTCAGCAGGCATTGGACAACTTGGCAATTTATATCGAACACAGTGACGGCACAAAAGAATTGATTCAAGGCAAATTGGTGAAACTCGCGGATAACAGCGAAGGTATCGAATTTACCGTAACCAAATTCAGTACGTTCACCCTCGTTGTTGTGGATGGACTGAAAGCTTCACAAGGTACACATCAACCGTATATCCAAGGTTTTGGTGCAGATTTCCGTCCAGATGCATTCGTAACACGTGCACAGATGGCAGCTATGCTGGCTCGCAATCTTCCAACTGAAGCGGCAGCAGGTTCCGCGAATAGCGTGAGTTACAAGGATGTATCTGCGACACACTGGGCAACAAGTGAGATTCAAAAAGCACAATCCGCTGGTATCATGAACGGCATGAGCAACACTCAATTTGCACCGGAAGGTTCGATCACCCGTGCACAGATGGCGACGATTGCTCATCGCTGGATGCAGCAACAAGCGAGTGCAACAACCGTAAATGGTCCAGCAGTTTCCTTCACAGACGTATCCGCAGACCTGTGGGCAGCAGAAGCCATTGCTTATGTGCAATCCGCTGGCCTGATGGTTGGTTATAACGATGGGACTTTCAAACCGGATAGCAAGTTGACGCGTGCTGAAGCGGTGAAAGTGTTGAACGTATTGTTCAACCGGACACCACTCACTGGCGTAGCTACGCCAACGTTCAGTGATGTAACAGCATCACACTGGGCATATGCTGATATCGAAGCTGCAGCGCAAAAGTAATGTTTTTAAAAGAAAAAAGGGGTCATTAACGCATTAGCATATGGAAAAGAGAACCCCTAATGACGGATAGGATATGACAATACAATAGATAGAATAAAAAAAGAGCTGTTCCAAAAAGCCATACATTGGCTAGGAACAGCTCTTTTTTGCGCTTTAGTGTGACTCAACAATGGTACGTCAGATCGTCTAGGTTCGTTAGCGCCCCTGGGTCACCTACTAGTTATTCTGTTTACGCAGTTGTACTACTCTTTGTTGGGTGCGTGTGCAGCATTCTCGTAAAATTTCCCGTCTCGCAATTGATCCACGAATCCTTGGAGCCAGACGTAATATTGCTCTGCGTGTTGGAGTTTGTGCAGATCACGCAGTGCATCATCTCGATCTTCAGAAGAGGTATGCTCCGAAAGAATCATTGCGGACAGGTCGGGAATGACCTCACGAATGCCTTCTAACATGACATCTACTTCCCGTTGGAGCTTGGCCCCAAAGAAATTCTGGAATGTACGATAGAAGTCGGTCTCTGCCAGATACTGATCCTGGCGGTCCTTCTTCTCCTCCAGTTTGTAGATCATCTGTGACTCTGTAAGTGAACGAACCGCATAGCTCATGTTGCTCTTGCTCATATTCATCGAGGTTTTCATCTCTTCAAGTGTCATCGGTCGATCCTCAAAATACATGATGCCGTATAATTTGCCAAACGTATGATTAACTCCATACAGATCCATCGTATTAGCGATGGCCTCAATGACTCTCTCCCTCAGCGCATGCCGATCAGGTAACGAAGAATGATTCGGGTTCCCGGCGGTTTCTTTTCCCACATTGTCACCTCTGGTTTATGATAGCGTTCCCACTAGCTGCCTCATATTTTACATGACTTGTTCCAATTTTAACATAAGCCGGAATTAGAATTTTCAATACAAGTGTACAATCAATTTTGTACAGAAGAAATATAAAGTCGATTATACTCAAAAATTCCCAATCATTAAAGAAAAATTGGACAGTAAGGAGTGGGGGATTTGCGTTTAAAACTATGGAGGGAGTCTGAAGCGGTTCTATTCACGCTGCCTGCTCTAATCCCATTGCTGATCTTCTGGCTGGGACCTCTGGGATATATCGTTTATCTCAGTTTCACCGATTGGGACTTCATGAGCCCGGACAAGCTGTTCGTTGGGTTGGACAATTACAGTTATCTGCTGACAAACTCTGAATTCTATCGATCACTGAAAGTAACCTTGTTATTCGGACTGGGCAGTGTAATCCCAACCATTGTGGGCGGATTGGCACTTGCGATGCTCATGAATAGCAAAATCAAATCATCCGGCATCTTCCGGACATTACTCTTCTCACCTTGGGTCACCCCGACAGTTGCGGTATCCATTGCGTGGTCCTGGATCTTTGAGCCAGAAGTCGGACTCGCTAATCTGATGCTGGGCTGGGTTGGCGTATCTCCGATCGGCTGGTTGCGTGACGCGGACTGGGCGTTGGTTGCTGTTCTGATTGTCACGCTCTGGAAGTCGATAGGATGGGCGATGGTATTTTATCTGGTTGCGCTACGAAATCTACCTTCCGATCTGCTTGAAGCAGCTTCAATCGATGGAGCCAACGGTTGGGACAAGTTCAGAAGTATCACATTGCCGCTGATCTCACCAACGACGTTTTTTCTCTCGATTATTCTTACTATCCAGTCCTTGCAAGCCTATGACCAGATCAATGTCATGACGCAGGGTGGACCGGCGGGATCAACGAGAACGTTGCTGTACATGTATTACCAGTCTGCATTCGAATCCTTTAATGTAGGTGAAGCTTCGTCCATCGCCGTTGTGATCATTCTGATCTGCGTGTTGCTGTCGGGAGTATCCTTCCTGCTTGGCAGACGTCTGGTGCACTACTAATGACAATGACATTGCCCAACAAAAAGTCTAAACGGATGAAGCGCAAGGAGTTGCAGAACGTGTCACAACCAATTTTTAAAATAAGTAAATTAATCCGCTACCTGCTGTTAGCCGTTATCGCGCTGGGTACAGCCTTTCCCTTCTATTGGATGGTCATTAGTGGATTCAAAACCAATGATGAGATCTGGCAGTTCCCGCCGACCTTCTGGCCGGAGACGTTCCTGTGGAGCAACTATGTGGACGCCTGGAATGCGGCACCATTTGCCCGCTACATCCTGAACAGTACCGGGGTGGCCTTAGCCATCTGTCTATTTCAGATCGTCAACTCCAGTATGATGGCTTACGCTCTGACACATATGAAATTCCGTCTCAAAGGTGTACTGACATCCCTGATTCTGGTGGGTTATATGATACCGAGTACAGCCGTATATTTGCCTAGTTACCTGGTGCTTAGCGAACTTAACTTGCTAGATTCCTACACAGGCTTGATTGTATCCAACTGCGTCAGCGTGTTCTCGATCTTCCTGATCCGGCAGGCGTTCATGCAGGTATCTCATGAATTGGTGGAAGCCGGACAGCTGGACGGTGCATCCCACTTCCGGATTCTCTGGACGATTATCACGCCACTTGTTCGCTCAAGCTTCGCCGTGATGGTTCTGATTACGTTTATTGAACAGTACAACAACTATTTCTGGCCTATGCTCATCACCAAAGATCCTGACCTGCAGCTGGTATCGGCTGGTCTGCGCAGCTTCTTTGTAGAAGGTGGGGCATATGGACTGGCTTGGCCACAGATTATGGCTGCGAGTGCCTTCACCATTGCACCCCTACTTATTCTCTTCCTGTTCACCCAGAAGACGATCATGCAGAGCGTGAATATTACGGCTGGTGTGAACAAGAACTGATATGCACTACCATTCACCTAAAACGGGAGGAACGACAATGAATTGGAGTCAGGCAAGCATGACATGGAAAAAGAGATTGAGGTTGAACTGGAAAGGCGGCATGTCGCTGGTACTCGCGACTAGCTTTGCGCTAATGACAGCTTGTGGAACACAAGCACCCGCAGAATCAAGCACGACGGCTGCTGCCAGTGGAACCGAAGCTCAGGCGAAAGATCCGGTGGAGATCGAGTTCTGGTATGGTCTGGGTGGTAATCTGGGCGATAACATGAAAAAAACGATTGATGCGTTCAACGCCTCCCAGAACGAAGTCGTTGTGAAGGGAATTGTACAAGCAGATTACACGGAAACGGAACAGAAGCTGCAAGCAGCGATTGCTTCCAAGAAGGTTCCGGCCGCTGTACTGAGTGCTAACATAGACTGGGCACGCAAAGGATACTATGCACCGATGGATGAGATGATCGCGGCGGACCCGAATTTTAAGAAAGACGATTTCATTCAAACGTTCCTGAACCAGGGACAGGTGGATGGTAAGCAATACTTCCTACCTATGTATGGAACGACCCAAATCATGTATTACCGTATGGATACGTTAAAAGAGAACGGAATCGATCCAGCGAGTCTGACAACATGGGAAGCGTTGGCTGAAGCAGCAGCGAAGATGAGCAAACAAGAGAATGGCAAGACAACGTTCTCTGGCTGGCAACCGATGTGGGGTAAAGACAACATGATTGATGCCGTATTGGGTAAGGGTGGTCAGATTCTTAGCGACGATGGCAAAACCGTTATGATTGACTCCCCAGAGTGGATCGAGACATGGGACCTGTTCCGTAAATGGATTAACGAAGACAAAATCATGGGCATCGAGTATGGTGGTCAAGGTTGGGAATATTGGTACAAAACAATTGATAATGTGATGAAAAACAAAGCAGCAGGTTACACCGGATCAAGTGGTGACCAAGGTGACTTGGACTTTAGCGTAGTCGCTGCGATGCAACAACCAGGTTGGGAAGGCATTGGTGAAGGTAAACCGGTAGCGAATGCCATTTTGGCAGGTATTCCGGCAGCAGCTAGTCCAGAGCAACAACAAGCTGCTTATAAATGGTTTACGTACTTCTCTGAGACGTCCAACACAGCTTCATGGTCTATGAATACCGGATATATTGCAGTGCGTCAATCGGCTCAACAAGATCCAGAGTTCATGAAATTCAGTGAGGAAAATCCACAGATCACTGTACCCCTGCAACAAGCAGCTCACGCTTCGGCTCCATTCCAGGATCCAACAGGTGGCAAAATCAACGATGCATTGAAAGATGCAGCTGATAAAGTACAGATCAATAATATACCAGCTGAGCAGGCGCTGAAGGAAGCGAAAGAGAAAGCGCAGAAAGAACTGGATCGTGTAACGAAATAACGATATCGATAAACTGCTTCCACGTGCTTCGGTCGAGAAGCAGCTCGAATAACAAGCAAACGTATTGCTATAAGTAACTCATGCGAAATGGGCGGTACATGCTGTACCGTCCTTTCCGTTTATACAAGATCGCAGACAAGGAGTTTAACCAATGCAAGATGAGACGTATGTGGACGGATTGCCTAATCCGATTGAAGCTGTTTTGTTTGATAAGGATGGGACATTACTTGATTTTACGGGCATGTGGGGGTTCTGGACCGATTGTGTGTTGAACGAGTTTAGAGACCAGCTAGCTACCTGGGGACTTCGTATTAACACAGATGAACTTCCGCAGATCTGGGGAACTTTCCACGATGACCAGGGTCGAATGATTGGGTATGATGTGCGGGGCCCGCTTGCGATGGGAACCATGGATGAAGTGTATGCCGTGTTAACATGGCATGGATATCGTGCGGGTCTCAGCTGGGCGGAAGCTAAGATTATGGTCCGGGAGTGTTTGGCGCGAGCGGAGGAAGAGATGGAGCAGCATCGTCCGGCACATCCGTTACCGGGCGTTCGAGAATTCCTTGAACAGTGCCGTACCGAAGGCGTAGTTATGGGTGTCGTGACGGCAGATGATACACCTAGTGCAATCAAGCACTTGCAGTGGATGGGGCTGGATTCCTTCTTTGACGTGGTGATTGGTACAGATCTGGTGGAGCGGGGGAAACCTTTTCCCGATATGCTTATACTTGCTTGTGAACGGTTAGGTGTATCTGTACAGCATACGGTGGTTATTGGAGATACGGACGGAGACATGGAGATGGCACGAACTGCTGGTGCGGGGTATAGGATTGGGATTGGAGAACCGGGAAAAATCCGCTTGGCGGATAGAACGATTCAATCGTTCCATGAATTGCTGAATGGTGGGCTTGGCCGATGACGAACAGTCACGCTTACTTGGGCTGGGTTCTGTTGGCTCTGGCCATCGGGCTGGAGCTGAGTGCTACTATTTTGCTAAAAGTATCGGATGGATTCTCACGGTTATGGCCTTCGATTATGATGTTTGTATGTTATGGCGCAAGCTTTACGTTTCTGAATTTTGCAGTGAAGTATATGCCGCTGGCTGTAGCCTATGCGATCTGGTCTGGGGTGGGCATCACGCTCATTGGCGTCGTAGGGCATTACTATTTCGGTGAACGTCTGCGGCTCACGTCGATGGTATGGATCGGTTTTATTCTGATTGGCATTATTGGACTGAAATGGAGTGATTCTTGATGGGAAATAAACATACCTCTGAGCAACCTCTTGCCAGCTTTCAGGTCATTACGGACACACATGTGCGGGATGAGGCAGATCATATTCATAACCGGCATCTGGAGCAAGCGTTAGCCGACATAGCTACGTTCAGTCAGGGAAGCAGCGGAATCATGCATGTGGGTGATGTGACGGATCGAGGTCTGCCAAGTGAATATCGTGAGTTGCAACGCATATGGAAGCAACATGCGGAGAACTTGCCGGATATCCGTTACACGGTAGGTAACCACGATATTGGAGCCGTGGTATGGCAAGATCCACCGATCGTTTTGCTCGAGATGAAAGAGGATGAAGTAGCCGAGTTATTGGAGCAGGAGGGCCAAGATATCTCAGACGAAGCTGCATCAATTACAGTCGCCGGGTTATGGCAGCGTCGATTAAGTGATTTTGAAGGGACAACAGGCATGAGGGGCTCTTACCACGATCACTGGATTGACGGGTATCATTATATTTTCCTGGGCACCGAGCAACCTCATCCGAAGGATTGTGATATGTCGGCTGAACAGTTGGAGTGGCTAGAGTCGAAATTGTCTGAGCGAGCAACGCCGAATCAACCCATCTTTCTCTTCTTGCACCAGCCGCTTATGGATACGGTAGCGGGGTCGTTGAAGGAACAAGGCTGGTATGGTGTAAATCAGGATGCGGAACTCAAGGCCGTTCTGGCTAAATACCCGCAAGCAATTCTCTTCTCGGGCCATACCCATTGGCAATTGGAGGCACAGCATACGATGTACGATGGTGCAGGCCACATGCCAACCATGTTCAATGCGTCGTCTGTAGGTTATCTATGGACGGATCAGGATGAACATCTGGAAGGCAGCGAAGGGCTTCATGTGGAGATTTATAGGGATCGAGTGGTTGTGAAGGGGCGGAACTTTGTTACGGGCGAATGGATCGAGGGTGCTGCGTTTACGGTAAGTTACCCTGTGAAGGGTAGTTAAATAAAGATATTAGTTGAATAAGTAAATAAGACTATCGAGATATTCTCGATAGTCCCGATGAGTCGCTCAGAAGGGCGGCTCTTTTATTAAGTTATTTAGTCCAAAAATCCATTTTCTCTAAGAGCCATTGTAGTGCTGACTTCTGCTCCGTTATAATATGAGCTTCCGTTTGCATACCTGATTTGATCTGTTCCTGCTGACCAAGGGCATCTTTTAGTTGTATTGATTCAAGAGAGGCCTCCACCACGTAATAAGTGGAACCATCTTGAGGGTTTACTAAAGCATCGCTACTAATGGAATCTATTTTGCCAAGGACAGAACCGTACTCTTCTAAGGGGAAGGCGGCAAAATGAAAACGCACAGGATCTCCTTCATGTATTCTTCCAATATCTTGGTGATTCATAGCAATTTGAATGGAATAGATCGTATTGTTTACGGGAACGACATCCATGACTTGCAATCCTTCCTGGATAAGCTGTCCTTCACCTACTTCGTTTATGGTATTGATAACTCCTGAGGTAGGTGCTGTGGCCGTATATTTATCCAGATTGGAACGAATTGTATTAATTTGGCTATAGAGTTCCTTTTTCCGTTTTCGTAACTCATCAATGCTATCCTGCAACTGAACGTACAAGTCAGATTCTTGTTTTTTCAGCGTTTGTTTTTGTTTCAGTGCATCTTCTAACTCGGACTGTATTGTGTATCGAAATTCACTTTGATTAGTTTCCATTTGTAGCTTGTTCGTTTTTAGTTTTTCTATAGCCGCAGTAGTGGTGAGTTCATCACTGTTAAAGATCGCTCGTTTGTACTCTTCCTGAATTTGTGTTTCAGCCAATGTATTCTGAGATACCTTTAGGCTATAGTTCTCATATCGTTCATATTCCACGGAACCAGAGGTTAAATAATTTCTTCCGTAATTAAGACTTTTGAGCAGGAGACGTTTATTTGCAATGGTTTTATCCGTTTCAACCTGATCAGCAATCGTTTTGGAAATATCCAATTCTAACTTGTTTTGTACTGGATTATCATTGCCCAGTAGAGCATTTGCTGTCTTGTTTGACTTCATTGTATCATTACCTGACGAAAGTGCTGTAGAGAGTTGTTCAAGTCCAGCTAATCTCTGCTCTGTTTCCTTATAATCATTTTGCAAACGATTTTTATCGCTTTTAAGAGTTCCTGTCTGAATAGAAAATAGCTTATCACCAGCCTGAACTCGTTGTCCCTGTTGTACATATATTTTTGAAACACTTCCTGTAGCCTTATTAACAATTTTGGATATCTTCTCATTAGGTTTCACTACTCCGGGAGCTTTAACAACTACATCAATCTGAGCTTTCCAGCTCCAGATAAAAGCAATGACTAATATTAACGTCAGTATTAGAAGAAACCAGGTAATAAATGCAGGAGATCTCTTCTCCAACATTTCCCTGCTGTCTCTCAACTCTTCAGGATTTAGAAGTTTAAGACTCATACCATCGCCCCCGTGTGTTCCAGCTTAGGCAGAGTACGATTCTCTTCTTGTACAGTTTCCGTATCTATTCCAGGTAACTGATCTTTCCAAAGCTCGAAATATCTCCCTCGCTGTTGTAGCAGCTGATCATGTGTTCCGGCCTCTACCACAGTACCTTTGTCCATTACAAAGATCCGATCACAACGCATAACCGTACTCAAGCGGTGAGCAATAATAATCATCGTCATATCATCCAGGCTGTGTATCGTATCCGAAACGGCTTTTTCCGTAGTGGTATCCAAATTACTGGTTGCCTCATCCAAAATCAGAATGTCAGGTTTGGTAAGTAATGCGCGTGCCAAAGCCAATCGTTGACGTTGTCCTCCTGATAGATTGGATGCATTCTCCTCAAGATTGGTCTGATACCGCATAGGTAATTGATTAATAAAATCATGAGCACTTGCTTGCTTAGTTGCCTCGATAATTTCATCCATTTCAATCTCGGATGTTGCTCCCATGGCAAGGTTATCTCTAATCGTACCGCTGAAGAAAAATGTCTGTTGTGGGATATAACTTATCTTCTGTCGAAGCGACTCAATAGATATGTCTTTTATATTATTTTCAGAAATCAATAGCTCTCCCTTTTCCGCCTCATAGAAACGAAGTAATAGTTTAACGAGGGTTGTCTTACCAGAACCACTCTCTCCTACTAGCGCAACCTTTTCTCCTCTGTCGACATGTAGATCAACACCATTCAGGATGGATTGTCTTGTTCCATATCGGAAATGCACATCTTTGAAGTCGATAGATCCCTTTAGTGACGCTGGTTTAATATTGCTTTCATCTGACTCTTTTTTTTCAGGTTCCAAATCCATAATTTCAGTTAGCCGATCTGCGGCAACAACAGCCGTTTGTAGTGAAGATTGTAGGTTGATCAGGTTTAAAATCGGATTTATAAAGTATGCAAGCAAAGCATTAAATGTAATCAGTTGTCCCATCGTTAATTGTCCCTTTAAGACTTCGTTAGCTCCAATCCAAAGGATAACAATCCCGCTGACTCCCTGAAGAGCACCTTTCAAAGTGGACTGAAAGTTGTTGGAAAAACCAAATTTAAAGAAAGTACGCAATAATTTAGTGAATTTCTTTTCGGTTTCCAAGTTAGCTTCTCTTTCAGCCTGATAAGCTTTAAGAGTCTCAATACCGTTGACTGATTCGACAATGTATGAAGTAAGTTCTGCATTCTGTTCCATCTGCTCACGGTTTTGCCTCTCGAATGTGCGATGGAAACCCCAGACAATTAGCGCATAGAGTGGTATCATAATTGCCGTTATACCAAAGAGGAAAGAGTTCTGAGTATATAGGATAATACCTCCTGCAATTACCATCAGAGAATCAATCATAATGGTCAGAGCTGCACTGGATATTGCGTCTCTAACCTTGGATGCATCCATAAGTCGTGAGATAATTTCGCCTGTTTTACGGGTTTCGAAAAAAGAGAGAGGTAATCTCAGTACATGGTAGTAGTATCCAAGTATTAAGGAGATGTCGAGCTTTTGGCTTAAATATAATAATAAATGACTTCTAAAAGCATTTAATAATGTCTGTAGTAGGGTCAGAATAATAACACCGATTGAAATCCATTGTAAGGTCTGCTCTAGCCTATAAGGAACGATTGAATCAAGTAAGAACTTAAAGTAAAATGCGCCTAGGATGCCTAGAGTCGTATATAGCAATGACGCAAAAAAGATCCCAAACAACATTCGCTTCTGTGGGAGTAATAGGGTGAAGAAACGTGATAAAGCACCCTGCGTTTCATCTTTCTTCTGAAATTGTGCGGTCGGAACCATAAAAATAAGGATGCCTGTCCATATTTTAAAAAACTCTTCAGGACTATACTTTACAATCCCCTTTGCCGGGTCAGCTATAATTACTTTTTTCTTTGTAATTTTATGTATGACTATATAATGGAGAAGCTTCTGATCGATAACTACATGGGCAATACAAGGGAGTGGGAAGTCACTAAAGAACGAATCTTGACTACCCTTGACACCTTTTGCTGAAAATCCTAGTTGTTCAGCAGCTTTAATTAAGCCTAACGCGTTAGTTCCGTATTTATCTGTACCGGCAGTTTCTCTAATTCGTGTAAGGGGGATTTTTAGTCCATAATGTCGAGAGATGGTTGCTAAACATGCTGCACCGCAGTCTTTTTCATCATATTGTTTTTGAACTGTATATCGTACTCTAAATAAAGACATGTAACCTCCATAGAAATGTGAATTGATCAAATAAAAATAATGTATCTAGAATGGATATGTAATATAAACGCTAATTGTGCATATTCATTATTATTCATGTTTCTATTAATATAGGGGAGAGATTCTCCTCAATAAGTAGCTTATATCAAATTACCAATAGCAGCCAAGCTTGATCTGTGTATTGGATATATCACCTATCCTCTATATTTTATATATTTCTACTATTAATAAAATATCCTGTATAGGATATTGTAGCTTCATTATCTAAATTGAGCATATGTACGTACAATACATTTAATATAAACAATTCGCAGAGTATTTGTGTAAATTGACATCACTTTTCAGGTTGTTAGAGACCATAGAATACAAAATATACCGTCAACATGTATCGCTGCGGTATTAATAGGTGGGAAAAACACTCCCATTATATTCTCTTTTAAGTTAGCGAAAATAACTTATGAATTTTAACGAAAACTTCTAGGGGCGTATTATAGACTAACACACGGGCATGCATAAATGGAGTAAAAAGAGATGCTTAATTTAGTAGTAAAACAAGCTACTATTCGGGAGCTTTAATCAAACTTGAGTAATTGTCCCTGATTTTCAAACCCCGTTGTTTCTGATATTCTATACAAACCGTAATGCTTGTATAGAGAGAGACAGCAAAAATAGGCAACGCCGCAACTCCTGACATGCCCTTGTTTAATCGTTGTTTCACTCTATGATTTTTTAATATTTTTCATTTCTGTTGTATAAGCAACAACTTGAATAATAAGAGCAATTGTAATAACAATAAACATTATTCCAACTATAGGCAATTTAGTGGTTAAATAGTTAATTCCCGATGTAATAGTACATAGAATAGATAATAGCAGAGAAACTCTTAAAGATTTAATTTTTTTCCCCATTATATTCATGACCTCCTAAAAAATCATGCAAGAAGGCATTTTTATTAAAATTCCTTCTTGCATAAAAACATATCAAATTATTTATTTCCAGTTTGATGCAATACTAGCAATACCTGAACCGACAGCCGCTACACCAAGTGATATAGCTGCTGCTCCTGCGAATTTAGTTGCTGTTGTAGGTTCCGGAACAGCCATAGCTGCTACTCCCCCAACTACTCCAGCAACTCCAGCAACTACCTCAGCTACACCACCGATTACACCCCAAACACCACCTGCATTTATTTCGGACAATACAGATTCATTTAATTCAACAAAACCGTGGGAAATAGATAATTCCATTTTGTTACCCCTTCTCATTTAAATTATTTTTTTGTAGCATAATCTAGCAAATATGAACCTGATGATACCATGGCGGATGCTGCCCCAATACCTGCTGCTACTCCAGCAACTGGCGTAGCAACGCTACCACCAATCCCTGCAAGTATACCGACAACTGGAGCAGCTCCAATCAAGATAGCTCCTGCTGCCCCCGCAAGGGCTTTCCCAACACTTCCGCCTTCTACAAACATCATTTCTTCACTTGTTAATTCAATAAAATGATTATTTATATTCATTGCATTTGTCATTCGTAATCCTCCTTTAGTGATAATTCATTTATGTATTTCAACTGTATGCATGATACATAGGCTAGCACTATGCATCAAGTAATACAGATAAAATCATCAACTATAAAATTGATGGGTTAACTCCTATATAAACATCTACAATCATATTATCCATGGATTGCCCCGGCTGTAAGTCAACAACATTCACATTGTAAGCTGCTGTTATCGGTTGCAGACCCTTCTGGTTAATATATTGATTTAACTCGTTGTATGTATCCTGTAAGGTATTTGGGTTACCCTCATGCCTAGCATAAACTGCGTTCATTAGATGAAAAACATTTTTGAAATTATATTCTCCATATAATTTCGTAGGCTGATCTAGTGGAACCAAAATCTCCGTATCTAATAGTGGCTGTTCGTTTGATTGCTCAATTGCAAAGGTAACAGTCACAAGGGGGCCATTTTTTTTTAAGTCATTTTGCTCAAGGAATTTACCAATATTCATCATTTCCTGTTGTATGTCTGCTTGAGTCATTTTCTTTCTCAGAGACAGTACATTCTCAATTTTAAACTCTTTTTCTATTTCGATTATTCTCATATGTAAGTCTAGTTCCCTTCAACTAAAAATGCATTTATGCTATACATCCACCACCGTGGGAGGCTAGAATAATATCGAGCCTGAAGACGTCGTTTCTGTCACAAGAAACGGTGTTCAGCTCGCTTTGTACTTTAAGTAATATTTTAGTTGATTTGGAGCTCTTTGATAACTACCCTTTAGGGTAGTTTTTAGTGTCACGTAATTACCTGAGGGTGGAAAACATTTTGGAACGACTTTTTTGGCCCTGGGTGGATTATTCACTTTAATCAATTTTAGATAGAATTATTTTTTTAACAAAGTCGACCTGATGCTTTACCTCTACCTTTTCATAAATATGTTTCACATGAAATCGAACGGTTTCCTCAGAGATATTAAGCATTTGCGCAATTTTTGAACGGCTGTGGCCTTCCAGCCAATAGTAAGCTACCTCTATTTCACGATTAGTCAATCGAAAGTCTTCCAACTTCCGGTTGATTCTTTTCTTTCGCGCACTAGGGTCCATCCAATCCCGGCACTCCTCAATATTACGTATAATCTTTTCAAGTAGCGGTACGGCAAAGATCACATCTTCAGCTGAATCAAAGGACATACCCAAATAACCAAGAATTTTTCCCTCGGCTCGGATGGGGGCACAAATGGAGGACCAAGAGGAAAATAATTTGTGGCTATGTTCGTTCCCTTTGACTACTGCAGTTTTTCCAGATTCCATTGCAATTGAAATAGCATTTATTCCTAAATTTTTCATACTAAAATACGTACCAGGTATTATGTAATGCTCTTTCAATTGATTTAAATGCTGGGAAGAAGCATATAATTGCAAAGACATTCCTTCATCGTCTGCCAATATAAATAAATGAGGCGGGATAACGGATGTACTTATGCTGTCTATTTCCATTTGTGTTGCACGTAGCAAAATGGCGTGTTTCACTCGTTTACGGTTTAGTTCTACCCTAAATGTATTGGTACTGACATTAGAGATTGAGTGTTTACATCTTGACGCTTGAAAAGCGCAATCCCATTGTTCCCGTTCTTGTTCGGAATACTCTTGGAGAGATATCCAGGGTTGAGAGACGGTCTCACTTTCACGAAACAAGTTCATGTTGAACACTTCCCTTATTATAGAATATTTACTCTACCCAGCTTTCAAGCCTTGTGTGCTCTCCACTTCTGCAGTTGCTAAAAAATGAAAATATAAGAACAACCTTAAGGGAGAAATCCTAAGTATAGTTTATAAAGAAAGGCTGATTCAGACATTGTGCTGTAATACAAATTTTAATAGCTGGTGTTTAGTTACAAACAATAATAAATAATAAAATTAGATCATTTTATGTAACATCTTTTCTATATCCAGTACTGGATATAGAAAAGTAATAATCCTGACCTATAATCAAATTATCAATAAGTCTAGAAGTTTAATTTTTAAAAAAAATGAGGTTTTTTTATGGAAGGTAACATGCTTTATCATCAATATTTGAAACCGAAGTCTGAATATTACGGTAAACAAGAATCAACTGAGAACTCTAATGAGTATGAACTGATGAATAAGCTTCCTGATACATATGCTGTGATAGCAACAAGTGAGTCCGTTTGGAAGCATTATCATGTTAAACATATATCTTTACCCGATCAAGGTTGGAAAATTCATATAACTTCAACCTTCGAAGAATCGCAGAACGTGTTGGATAAGGTTGCACAATTATGCCTAGATAAGAATGTTGAATTCAAGCATCTGAAGGATAGACAGAGTTTCGTTAAGGTGAATTCAAAAAATGCTAATCGTGCTACTTCCGGGAAATTCATAACAATATATCCTGTAAATAATAAAGCGTTTATTGAATTGTTAGATTTAATTTCTTTAACAACTCAGGAGTTTAAAAAGGGACCTTACATTCTTAGTGATAAAAGATGGAAGAGTAGTAATGTGTTCTATAGGTATGGAGGATTTAGCAAAGTTCTTAATGAACATGGGGAACATTGTATCAGAGATGAGAAAGGTAATTTAATCATAGATCAAAGGACTCCCTTTTACCAAATCCCTGACTTTGTAAAAGATTTTGACGAATATCTTAATACGATCAACATTACAAGTGATTCAGGAACAAACAAGGAAAGTAATTTAAAGCGGTATAAGATTGAAACTGCCCTTAGTTATAGTAACGCTGGAGGAGTATATTTAGCTCATCGAAAGCACGATAATATGAAAGTGATCATTAAGGAAGCTAGGCCCAATGCTGGTTTAGATGGGATATATCAAGATGCTTTAGCAAGACAAACTAACGAATACGATGCTTTAAAAACGCTTCAACATGTGCCCGGTGTTGTTAATTTAATTGAGTATTTCCAAGAATGGGAACATCATTTTCTGGTAGAGGAATTCATTGAAGGGCAAGATTTAAGACAATGGCTCGCAGGATATTTTCCGTTTTTTGAGAATGGTGAAGGTATGCACAACCATGCCAAAAAGGTGGAAAAGATACTGCTACAACTTTTATCACATATAGATGAAATGCATCATAGTGGAATAGCAATGGGTGATTTACAACCAGCGAATGTGATGGTAACGGAAGACTTAAGCGTCAGGATCATTGATTTTGAAACTGCCATGGCTGTAAACTCCGAAAACAAGCCCAATATGGCTACATTGGGATTCTTTTCTCAGGAAATGAGAGTCAACGGGGCAAGAGACTGGTATGGATTAAAGAGGTTGGTCAGGTATTTAGCACTTCCAGTCCTAACTTCAGAAGATTTAGATATGTATCTGCAAAGTAATCATCTCCGATGGATAAAGAAAAACTATGGCAGTTCGTTTTATCGTTTCATTAAAGATATACAAAAAAAATGCGATGATAAAATTCAATTTTATCAAGACTATACTCCTCAAGAATTTGGTCTAAGAGATGAGACAATTGAATTTAACGTGTCCTCTATAATCAATCATTTAACCAGTGGTATTATAGATAATTTTACAAAAGATGAACGATTTATTAATGGAGATATTCGTCAGTATGAGATGAACGGAGGTAAATTCAACTTTTTAACTGGTGGAAGTGGTGCTGCTTTCACACTCCATAAAGTAAACTCCAGTGCTTCAGAAGTGAATGATTGGATTGGAAATGTTTTGTTAGACAATTTATCACAAGTTGAAGGTGATGGATTACTTACTGGTAGAACTGGAATATTGGCAATGCTCTATGATCAAGGCTATACAGATGTAGTCTTAAATGAATTGAAGGTATTAAAAGATAATATTAGTGAGACTAACATTACTTTACGATCAGGTCTTTCAGGCATTGGATTGTTCGTTATTAGTGTATATCTCGAAACTGGAAATGTAGAATACTTACAGTTTGCAAAAGAAATTGCTAAGTTAATTGATGTTAATAAAGAGAAAAAAACGTCATTAAAAGTTAATGACTGGATGACAGTAGAAATAGGTTTAATTGATGGCTTATCTGGGGTAGCACTGTTTTATTCTGCGCTGTATTCAGCTACCAACAGTAAAGAGTATTTGGAAAAGGCTAAGTCATTAATTAAAGAAGATCTAATGAAGACTAAAGTAGATGATATGTCCGGCGCATTACAAACATTTGATCAAAGAAATCGCCTGTTGCCCTATCTTTCTGGAGGTTCAATTGGAATTGCTATTTCGATATGGTTCTTCAACCATGTGAGTGGACTAAACCTGTATGGGGAAGAGATGAAGGCAATATTAAAATTATCAAAGACTCGTTCCACGATTAGCGGTAGCTTGTTTGATGGTGCTGGCAGCTTTCTTTTATTGCCTTGTATGATAGAACACAGCGAAGCTCGAGAACAAATTCTTACCGATGTATTAAATTTACTTCATCTCTTCATAATCAAAAAAGATAGTTACTACGTATATCCAGGGCAATTTTCTTATAGATTAGCTGATGATGTGTATACAGGTAGTTCAGGGATAATATTAGCATTATTGGGGATTTCCAAAAATAATCCACTCTACTGGTTACCACTTGTCAACACAGATAATTTCCTGGGAAGAACGAAAGCCATGGCGGTATCAGAGAATTGAGGAAAATAAGTATCAATACATTTACATTACTAAAATAAGGAGGTGAAAAGAATGAACGAGGTATTAGAATTACAAAAATTGGCGCATAACACAGACGATAAAGGTCAAGAGGTAGAGGCAGCATTTACCTGGCCTATATCAACAATTACCACTGGCCAGCTCTCAACAGTATGTATTATTAATAATTAAATGAGTTTCTAATATTAAATAAGCAGTTGCTTGACTGAAAAATCAGCTAAGCAACTGCTTATTTATCTTTAGTGTGTCATCCAACCCCTCGTAATGGGTTGCCATCCCGTAGAGTTGTTTGGATTTTGAAGAAGCAATCTACAAAGTAATAGTTAAGATTCATAGGAAATCGTTCGGTATTTTTAGCTAATTCTTATCATTTCTATATGTGGCTGTTATATTAACTCAGTGATAGGCTCTCAGATACGTCCTAATAAAACTTTTTCATAAAACTTCCACGATCATTTACTGTACATTTTGTATAAATTTTCTTCACAAAATTCCTAACCGTGCCCTCAGTAATTCCAAGTTGTTCACTTATAAAAAGTGCCCCTTTATTCTGTAACCACAGCGCAGCAACTTCACATTCTCTATTTGTAAAACAGTATGTATTGAATAAAGCTTGTACTCGCTGGTTGTTGCTTAATTCTTTCTCAAGTTCAAGTTCAATAGAGGACACTATGGAGGAAACTAGAGCAAATATACTGTCGTATATAAATGGTGTAGAACGAGAGAAGTTCATATAAGCAATGATATCTCCCTGAACTTTGATGGGGCAGCAAAGACATAGCCAGTCTTTGAAAATTAACAGCTGATGCTCATCACCTTTCAGAAATACGTTTTGTCCCGTTTCTAGAGCAATTGAAATTGCGTTAATTCCTCCTGAATCCAGTGCCATTGAGCTTCCTAAACCAACCTCTAAAGGTTTAAGACCGTTATGAAGCGTTTCTTCTCCGATAAGGTCCAATATAATCCCTTCTAAATCGGTCAGAAAAAAAAGATGCGAGTAGAAGAGTTGTTCCTGTACCCTGCGTGTATTTACTCTGAATATCTCCAACAACTTTTTATTCTGTTGCAATCGTTCTTTCAATTCTATTTTAGGAATTTGGTGTATTGCTTCCGTATTAACGTTTTCTTGGTAAACTTTTCTCCACTTCATTGATTGTTGCGGAGGAAAGTCAGACATACAATTCCAATTCTGTGGAATGGCTATTGTGAGATTTTTCTCAATGATACTCATGTTAATCATCCTCATATTATTAATATACAATTTCTAGTACTAGTATTAGTATATAGTTAAATATCCCCATAGGCAAATTACCTTCTTTTAAGTGAATTTAAGTTACAAAGACCTTATATATAGTTAATATTACCTATAAATACCATATATATTTTATCTGGACTAATATCGTAAAAGTTCCACGTGAAACGTAGTGTGAGTACATAAGCTTGGGTAAAGTTGTAGATGGGTACACCTACGATTTATACTCAAAGTGATACGCATGCGATACGCGTAAACGCTAGTCTAACCTATTCATGGAGAGGAAGTAGAAGCGGCATGAGAGAACTTCAAGTTGTAACGAAGTACGGTACTGTTCAAGGCGAACTTTTGCATGGTGCGAGCGTATGGAAGGGTATACCCTATGCTAAACCCCCAGTAGGTGAGTTACGGTTCCAGGCTCCGGTTCAACCCGAGTCATGGGAGGGAATAAGACAGGCCACTCAATTTGGACCTGAGAATATACAGCCACGAAACCATCAACCAGAAGGTGTGACAGGAATCCCGAATGAATCAGAAGATAGTCTATATCTGAACATCTGGACACCTAAGGAAAAGGGAGCGAAACCACTGCCGGTTATGGTGTGGATTCATGGTGGTTCCTTTGTAGCCGGCTCCGGAAGTTTCCCTGTATACGATGGTACACAGTTGGCCCTTCGAGGTGACTTAATCGTTGTGACGATCAACTACCGACTTGGACCACTCGGATTTATGCATATGGCACCGCTAGGTGACTCATTTGCCACGAATGTTGGTCTGCTGGATCAGGTAGCAGCGCTGCAGTGGGTGAAAGATAACATCTCTGCTTTTGGCGGTGATACGAACCAAGTCACGGTATTCGGAGAATCGGCAGGCAGCATGAGTATCGCAGCGTTGATGGCTATGCCTGCCTCCAAGGGACTGTTTCAACGTGTTATTATGCAAAGTGGAGCTTCACAGTTCATGCCGGCAGAACAAGCATCTGCTGTACGTGATGGCATGCTGAAGATTCTGGGCGTAGAGCCAAGTGACCTACAGAAGCTAAAGACCATTCCGGCAGAGCAGATCATCGCAGCCGCAGAAACGATCAAACAGCAGAGCAGTGCAGGGATGGCCTTATTATTCCAACCTGTACTGGATGCAGTAACTCTGCCTCAGACGCCGCTTCAGGCGATAAGCGAGGGTAAGGCGAAGGATATTCCTGTGTTAATCGGTACAACGTTGCATGAAGGTTCGTTGTTTATCCAGCCGCATATTCCCTATTCACCAGAGATCGATATGGTACAAGCCGTTGACTTTATGACGCCGGATCTGGAGAATCGTGCAGCTATTGCAGACAGTTATCCCAAAACGGCAGATGGACAAGCGCAGGTCATGACCGATCTATATTTCTGGCGTTCTTCGGTACAATATGCATCTGCACAGCAGCAACATGCGCCAGTGTGGATGTATCGTTTCGATTGGGTGATGCCAGAGCATCCACTTCTTCATAAAGCAGTTCACAGCATTGAAATGTACTTTGTCTTCAATACACTGCCTGCATTGAAATACATGAATGCCGAGCCGGATGAGGCCGCAACGGGACTGGCGCTCAAAGTACAGGATGCCTGGATTTCGTTTGCCAAGATCGGTAAACCAGAGACTGCAGGGGTGGACTGGCCTGCTTATGAGCAGAATCGCGCGACATTAGTCTTCAACCATGAGATTGAAGTTATACATGATCCTGAGGCCTCCAAACGTAAGTTACTGGGGCTGTAATCCAAACGGGCTGTCGCATCCATGCAATGCATAACTAGCTATAAGGCCAGAAGTATAGAGAAAGGCGACCTCCATTCTTTATCATGGAAGTCGCCTTTTTCTAATTCCGGTTACGGATGCACAGCAGACATGATAACTATTTACGAGAGGCCCGTGTGCGGGACACCTCATCGAAGTAGAAGGAACGTTTTCCACGGGAGAACAGCACAATCAAGATATGGACGAACAAGATGAAGGAGATCAGCATAGATAGACCAAACATTCCCACGGAGATCCATGCGCGATAGGGTTCAAGTATGACATCCGGATGACCGGAAAACGCATAGTCGTTGACCAAGCGAATGATCGTAAATAGTAGCCATGGAACATAGAGTGCGATAAATCTTTTAAATAGAGATTCACTGGTAGCTGTGCCAGTCTGACGATCCACATAGCGGAAGCGCAAGATGGCCGATCCTGGAGTTACCCCATTTCGCACCCAAGGGATGAAGAATAGGACAATGACCATAGCAATGGATGTACTTAGCGCATCACTGATCACATCAGATGCTGTGAAGATGGAGATTAGATTCGAAAGGAAGACAACAACGAATCCATCAATCATTAGTGCGAGCAATTGAGGCATAGTATACACTCGGTTCTGCTCCACAATCTGTTCGCTCTTCGCCTGAATGCTTGCACGTGATGGGAATAAAGCAAGCAGGATGGGCGCTGTGACAAATCCAAGTATGGTTCCTGACGTATTCAATAGCAAATCATCTACATCGAAGAGGCGGTAAGGACAATTATAATAACCGTAAAATCCGGTGATTTGGGTGATCTCGAAGAATAAGGAAAGCCCGAATCCGCCAAGCAGGGCATACGTCCAGAACGATCTTTTTTGAAAAAAATAACGGATGTATACACCCAGCGGCATGAGAAGCAGGACATTAAACAACACTTGCAGAAAGGCTCTGCCCTGAATCATTCCGATATAGGTGGATGGCTGGGACCATACAATGGGCGTTTCTTTCATGATGTCTTTGACAAAGGTGAATGGAACCAGATTGTAGTAGATCGTGTCAGCCGCTTGTTGCGCACAGGTATCTCGTGTAGTCGGAAACGGGAGAATGACGAGGCAATAGGCAGCCAGAATATAAAAGATAAAGGAAAAGCTTACGCCAAACCGCGACCAGCTAAAGAAGCCGTCTTTACGATAACCATAGATCAACCACGGCACCAGCAAGAACATGGCCGCGACGACAAAGATCAAAAAAGCCGTTTGCACAGGGAAAACATATGAAGACATGAGTGGGCACTCCTTTGGTAGTAAATATAGTAACTCTCATGGAGAAATAGAGATTCATATCATGTATTTATAGCGCGTATCTAATAGTTACATCATAAGTAGTTACCCTTAAAGTGAGGGAGGCATGAACCTTAAATTTGGTTTAAATCCATTCATGCAGTGACGAAGCGTATGGAACATACCGCCGAAATCCCGTATACTTGCGGGAAAGCCAATCGTAGAATGGAGAGTTTAATACTTATGTCTAATTTGCCTAACTGCCCGAAATGTAATTCTGAGTACACGTACGAGGATGGTAACCTGCTGGTCTGCCCGGAGTGTGCGCATGAATGGTCTTTGGAAGCAGACAATGAGAACGCAGAGGATGCAAAAGTAATCCGTGATGCCAACGGAAATGTGCTAAATGATGGCGATACCGTTACGGTCATTAAAGATCTGAAGGTTAAGGGTAGCTCGCTTGTGGTTAAACAGGGCACCAAGGTGAAGAATATCCGCCTGATTGATGGGGATCATGATATTGATTGCAAGATCGACAGCCTGGGTGCGATGAAGTTGAAGTCCGAGTTTGTGAAAAAGATATAAGATCGAGAAACGTTCAGTCCCGCTTTCAACGGGAATTGAACGTTTTTTTTGTTTGACAGGAAATATTTAGTAGATATATACTGGTTGGAATTTAATTTTTGAACATCGTTAGGTGGTCTACATATAAGAAAAGGCAGGTGCCAGAGCGATGAAGAGAGATCATATTATTAAATATTATTCCGGGTTTGACGAGTGGGGCAGACTGGAGCGGGAACCAATTGAATTCATCATTAACATGCATTACATCAGGGAGCATCTCCCCGCTACTGGTTGTATTCTGGATAATGGCGCAGGACCGGGAAAATATGCCATGGAACTGGCGAAGCTGGGGTACCAGGTCACTTTATCTGATCTGACACCTTCCTCCGTGGATACTGCACGGGAAAAGGCTCAGGAGTTCGGTCTGACACAGCAATTCGATGGATTTCATGTTCTTGATGCCACTTCGCTCTCCGGTATGGCTGACGAGACATATGATGCATCCCTCATGCTGGGGCCGTTATATCATCTGCAGACTGTCGAGGAGCGTGTGGCTGCTGTAAGAGAGTTGTATCGTGTAACCAAGCCAGGAGGCGTGGTGTTTGTAGCGATGCAAAGCCGAATGCGCATGAGTATCAATTCGTTGCAATCCCCGCAGCATTGGAGTCCGAATGATAACATGGCAGCAATCCATTCTTTTGTGGAAAAGGGTATATTCGATCATCAGGATCACGGACGATTTACGGGAGCATACTATTTTAATATTCAGGACGTTACGCCCTTCATGGAGCAACACAACTTCGAAACTGTCGATTTAATTGGATCCTCGAGCCTTAGAGTCATGCTCACGGACGAGCAGCAGCAATATTGGAAAGAGCGTGGCGAGTACGAAGAACTGATTCGATATATGATAGATACTGCTAAGGACCCTTCCATATTGGGGATCTCGTCGCATCTGCTGTACATCGGGAGAAAGAAATAATAGATTTGGATTGTTTGAAGAGCGCGTTGATGGGCTAAAGAATGAGATTTTGGAAGAGTATGAATACAAATATGAAGGCAAGGTGTAAGCCATTGAATAAGCGTTCCGTGTATTGGATCAGGAACGAGAAAAATAATGTATTTTTTACTCTGGACTGGAGATTATGAACGAAGTAGAAAATACGGAGATATGCAGATGGTAATTATTAGCACAACTCAGTTGCTTGTATCTGTTTTTTTTAAGTTAAAAATATTAATTTATTTGAAAGGAATTAATTTATGTTGAAAAAAAGAATTGCGAATGTCTTTTTAGCTATTGCTATAATTATTTTTTTATACTACATGTATAGGATATGTTTTAATGTACCTACAGATATGTCGGAAATTGCGGATTTGAAGATTGAGTCTGCTGTGGCAACAGGAGTTGCAGGGCTTGCCGCATATATTAGAATAAAAGTTAGAGATTAGATATTTATAACACAAACGAATTTATTATTTGTTAAGTGAAAAAAGTGGCCTCCATCCCTATGATTTGGGATAGAGGCCGTTTTTTAGTTGATTTTCACTGTCCCTAACTGGTATTTGTTAGGGTTTAATTTCGCGTAAGGATATGTACCGTATGAGGAACTTCCATCCCATACGTACCATCCGTCACCGAATCCATTTGTAGCTTTTTTATAGATTAATCCTTTTCCTGCTTTAGCTGCATCCGTTAATCGTTTCAGATCTCTACCATCATTGATTGTAGTAAAGAGATCATATGCTGTATACGACCATGCAAAGAAATTGAGATAAGGTATTAGTTTAGCAGCTGTGATTCCAGATGACGCAGCAGTTTCTACAGCTAATTTAAGTCCAGCTTTTGTCATAGTTACTCCAAGTTTATTCCCTAGATCGTTTGCTATGATTTGGACCGTAGCTGGAGATAGATACGTCATTTCTTGAACAACTTCAAGCGTTCTAAAATCGTTACCTGACCATCCTCTTTGTTTTACATAGTTAGCATCCATTTTTGTATACTTCCATGAACCACCATCTGGCTTCTTAAAGAGTAAATTATCAGAGCCTGCACTTGCTCTAGAAATTGGCATAAATATACCCGCAAGTATTAACGTTAAGCACAGAGTGACGAGAGTAAACTTCTTTCTTCCCTTAATAGATTGCATTAATCAAAATCCTCCTAATAAATTTTACTGCAACATTACAAATTTTGGTGCATTGCTTAAAAACCATAACATTAAAAAAAACATTAATATCCAGTGAATTGAATTAATTAGTATATTTTTACTAATATATTAGTTATAAATATCTAAAAATATTTATATTCTATATAGTTAAATTCACATAGATTGTGGTCTAAATGTGAAAATGGAAACTTTATAGATAACAAAATTCGACATGGATGGATTACGTTTCGATACTATTAGATGAGTACATCAGAAGGTTGGAAGCCTAAAAATATTTGTTAGAAATCTACAAAAACATCTATAATGCCTACAGCTTTCAGTTCAATATAAGCACTTTTACTAAGCTCAGCAATGCTACATACCTGTATGATATGTTCATTATCATTTCAAAATTCAAAGTGACCTACCAGCGTTTGTAGTTCAAACTTTACTATAAATTATTTGGGGATTTCAGGTCTTTCATAAGAATGAGTAAAATACTAATAAAATTGCCGACCCGATTAGCTTCTACATTGAAACTTGTATCATAAATGGCTGTTTGTTCCTGCCTTGCTTCTAAATATAATTTGATTTAGTAGATGAGTAAAAGCAGTCTCTTCAAACTCTGATTCTTTTGAAGTGTTAATATTGATTATTTGTTCCATTATAAGTGTCTTAGAGGGTACTTGTGTTTTTCATCAAAATAGTTCAATATTAATATACATAACAAAAGGTGATCTACTTACAATAGGTTAGATGAACAACGGATCGCTTCATACCAGGGAGGAACAGACAATGGAAATCGGAATTAGTACATTTGTGGAGACAAATCCGGATGTAAAAACAGGAGAACTTATCAGTCATGCGCAGCGCATTCGGGATGTCGTTGAAGAGATTGTTTTGGCAGATCAGGTGGGTCTGGATGTATATGGCGTGGGAGAACATCATCGTGCTGACTATGCGGCTTCATCACCAGCTGTCATTCTGGCGGCCGCAGCTTCACAGACCAAGAATATTCGCCTGACGAGTGCGGTAACGGTGCTGTCATCACATGATCCGGTACGGGTATATCAGGATTTTGCGACACTGGACGGCATTTCGAATGGGCGTGCAGAGATTATGGCAGGGCGTGGATCATTTATCGAATCGTTCCCACTGTTTGGCTATGATCTGAACGACTACGATGAGTTATTCGACGAGAAACTGGATTTGCTGCTCAAGCTGCGTGATTCGGAAAAAGTAACCTGGGAAGGCAAACACCGCCCTTCCTTTAACAATCTGGGCATCTACCCACGCCCGGTACAGGAAAAACTTCCGGTATGGATTGGCAGTGGTGGTAATCAGGAATCGGTAGTTCGTGCAGGATTGCTCGGTTTGCCACTGGTGCTTGCCATTATTGGTGGCCGTCCGGTACAATTCGCACCACTGGTGGAGCTGTACAAGAAAGCAGCTGCACATGCAGGACATGATGCTTCCAAGCTGACCGTTGCTTCTCACTCTCACGGCTTTATTGCCGATACAACAGACGAAGCTGTGGAGAAATTCTTCCCGCCAGCGCAAGCGGTCATGAACATATTGGGCCGTGAACGTGGTTGGGGACACTACAGCCGTGCGACATTTGATGCGGCGCGTAGCCTTGAGGGTGCTTTGTACGTGGGAGATGTGGATACGGTGGCTCAGAAGATTATCTATCTGCGCAAAGAAGTCGGGATTACCCGCTTCATGTTACACACTCCACTCGGCACCATGCCGCATAACGAGGTTATGAGAGCAATCGAACTGCTCGGTAAAGAAGTCGCTCCAATCGTGCGCAAGGAAATTGCACGTTGGGAAGCGGAGAACCAAGAGGCACGTTAATCGACTGAAGGTCGATACGGAACTAGATAGAGTCAACCAAATAAAGGAGCATGTCCTCGGCGTATTACGCCAATGGATATGCTCCTTTCGTTTATCTTCTATAAGCTTCTAACACATCACCGACTTCATGCTTATCCATTCGCAGATGTACTCACAAGGGAGTGTATAACCATGGACAACGTATGATCATAGAGGGTTTTGGCAGCTTCTTCGCTCTCAATATGGCCTCCCAAGTACAGATGGATAACACCGTGTAAGGGAGCCCAGATCATTCGAACAGCAAGCAGGGGATCTTGCACCTGAATCATTCCCTGTTCAATGGCGATCTCCACCAAGGCAGATACTTGCTTCAGTGCAGTTGCTGTTCCCTGCAAGGTCTCTCCATCCGGTTTGAATTCGGAAAAAGACCCTCCAAACATCAGCTGATAGAAGCTGGATTGAGAAATGCCGAAGCCCCAGTAGACGTAGGCGAGATCACGGAAATATTGTTCGAACGAGGCCTGCCGGGGGATATCTTCAAAATACTGGGCCATAAGGGAGCATCCCTCTAAATATAAATGTTTGGCTAACCCTTCTTTTTTACCGAAAAGATTATATATGATTTTGGTGGAGCACTCCATACGTTCAGCTACGCGGCGTACCGTGACAGCCTCTGGTCCATGCTCTTGCAGTAAAGCAGCAGCAGCATGCACAATATTTTGCCGCAGATTATCCGAGTGCTGGAGTCTGGCTTCCTGAAAGGTTGTTACTGTATGTGTAGATTCCGTGGAACCCGAATTAAGATCCTTCATTGATTTCATCCTCGTAACCGTATTGTTGTTGAACAGAAACTACGTTTCCTTCGCTTATGGTCATTTTACTGTTTTACGCTGGATAACGTCAATTTAATCCGAATGTAGAAAGTGAGCACCATTGTCTAAATGCAAAATCAACAGATGCAATTTGACAGGATCATGGATTCTGGTTACTATGATTTCATAAAGAAACAATGTTTCCTAATGAAAACAAGTGTTCAAACTATGCTTAGAGGATGGATGAGAGATGATAAAGGATCAGCATCAATGGGTACTTATTACAGGTGCTTCTTCAGGTATTGGGGAAATTTTTGCACTCGAAATGGCTTCCAAGGGTAAAAATATCGTGCTGGTGGCCAGAACAGAGTCCAAACTGAATCAATTGGCAGAACGTATAGAACGTACATATCAAGTAAGGGCTGAGGTAATCGTATCGGATCTCTCCGAAGTAGAGGCACCTCAGAACGTATATGAGGAATGTCAGAATCGTGGAATACACATCGATATGCTGATCAACAATGCGGGATTCGCTACTCATGGATATTTTGAACAACTGGATGGCTCCCGGCAGCAGGAGGAGATTATGTTGAACGTACTCGCCTTGACGAACATGACGCATCTTTTCTTGCCAGGCATGTTGCAGAAGAAAAATGGTGCTGTCATTAATGTGTCTTCAACGGCTGCCTTCCAACCTGACCCGTATATGGCTGTGTATGGAGCGACGAAGGCATTTGTACTTTCTTTTACAGAGGCGTTATATGAAGAAAACAGGAAGCGTGGCGTTCAGTTTTTGGCACTATGCCCAGGCTCAACCGAGACTTCGTTCTTTGATGTAGTGGGTGCTGATGAAGCCTCAGTGGGCAAACGTGATACACCTGAGCATGTCGTGGCCGTAGCCATAAGGGCACTGGCATCAGGCAAACCTTATGCTGTGCCCGGGGCCAGGAATTACTGGACAGCACAGTTCACCCGCCTCATACCACGCAAGTCCATGTTGCGAATCGTAGGGAGCATGCTCCGTCCACGTTCCAGGGGTGGTAAACCAGAAAAAGTACAAGTCTAGTTAGTGGTATAGGGTGAAAGCTTTAGGCCAAAATGCCTTTGGCCCGAGCTTCTTTTATCCAACCTGGAAATTCAGTGAGGAGACGATCGTACAATTCTTCATCGCTGATCTTGGAGATGTCGTCCAGTGCAAAAAAGTCAGCATTATCGATGAAACGTCCAGTCATGTCATCAAGTTTCTCGAGAATACCGTAATTGGCTTGTCCCAGGCCAACAAATTGCCAGAACAGGTTTTTGGTTGAGCTTTCGGTAATAAGCCGCATAATCTTCCCTTTTTGACTGACTCCACCATCGCTAAAAAAGATAATATACGTTGGAATCTTCACATTAGGTTCCTCGATCGTATATTTGCGAATGACATCCTGCATCACAGGAGGTTCATTGTTGGTACCGCCTTTGCTTCCCAGCGTATATGTGCGTTCAATATAATTCTCGAAATCCCTAGCGGTGACGCTAGGTGCACGCAAGAAGTCTTTGGCGAAGAACCATACGTCCAACTCTCCGTTATCATCAAACGCTGATGCAATCGCCAAGATACGTTCGAAGGCTTCTTGCACGATGCCTTTGCGATACAGATGGTACATGGAGCCTGATGCGTCAAATACGACGGCAACACGTGCCTGTATAGGTTCGATCTTTTTCTTTTGCAGAGACAGGGTTACTTTACGTTTGAGGAGATCGATCTTGGTCAGGTTAAGCGGTGCATGATTCGTGTTCGGTGCAGCAACAGGTACCAAGACTTCTGGAGAGGACGCTGCTACTTCAGCTCGTGCCGTGAGAAGAACCTGTTCAGCTTCCGAGGTGTCGTTACTCTCGATCTCAACACCAAATGATTCTGCCAGCGGCTGCAATCCACCAAAAAAACCTCGTCCAATCGCCCGAACTTTGAATCCGTCACGATACTTGTAGATTTCAATGAAAATAAGCGCTGTTTCCGCAGTGACCTGCGTGATCTCATAGATAATCTGCTGGGAACCAGCCCGTACAATCGCCTGACATGCCTGAACATTGGCGAAAGTGCCTCCCGCATCCAGAGTAGCCGTAAACACACATTTTTCCACAGGGGCCTGCCGTAATTGATTTGTATCCAGTACAAAAGAGGATTTCAGTTCCTCTGCCTGTTGCAGAAGCACACTTTGATGGGGATCGGCCTTCTGATTATAAAATACAAAATAGTCGTCAGATGGGACTTTTCCCTCTTCGTTCACCATAAAGCAGCTAACATCCAAGGGAGAAGGAGATGATGTACATTGAATGGTTACCTGAAGTTGGGCGGATTCGTTGATGCTAATATTCTGGCCTGTGTTTAAGTGGATGAACGAATCTGTCATAATCGGATGCGCCTCTCTTCTCCAATATGATGGTTGAAAACGAACAGTAACAAGATCGATTCTGAGACAAATGTTTCCATAAGTCAATTATATATCTGGTATTCCTACGCCTGTTCTGACTCGTACTTTTCCCGATGCTCCTTCTTCATCTTCACATAGTCCGGATCGGTCTTGGCGATCTCCCATTGCGCTTTGAATATGGCCGCCGCTTCTGCCTTCACCTTATCATTCTGATAGGGCAAGATTGAGCCATCCTCCTTCGAGTATTTACGTCCTCCTTTGTGATTTGTATATCGTCTGGCCCGTGTATAGCCCATCTGGAGGAATTTACGAGCCATATCCATACCCACGAAATCTCCCTTTTTCTTATACTCCAAAAATAGCTCATAGATCTTCTCCGATGACTCTGTCGCAATCTCGGGTGTTTTGAACCGCCAGTGTGGTAGAATCTCGCCCTTGTACGGCTCTACCATCAGCACACCCTGCTCGCCCCGGCCTACGGTGTACAGCTCAGGATGTTTGCTCAGATCCAACTCATCATAATTGAGACTGTAATCAAATTTTTTCATGTATACGCCCTCCTTGATAGGGATTACCCCGATTCTGATCCAACATGCACGGTTAATGGGGAACAACAGAACCAATTACACAGGAGGGATAACGGTATGGGAATGTCCGGCAGATATCTTGTGGTTACGAAGGAGCTCATTGAATCTATCAAGTCAGGCGAGGTTAGTGTGCATGATTGTGCAGTGGATCTGGATATTGATAAAACGTGGCAGATGCTACAGTTCACGCTGAACGGTAACTTGTTAGACGGGGAGCCTCCCCTCGGTTATGTGGTGCCGCTCGCAGGTGAGCAGTACGTGGGGAACTATTCGGACATGGATCTGTTCATGCTTAGTAACGAGCAAGTGCTGGAGGCCTACATGGCATTAGAGCAGATCACGCCGGAACAGTTAAAGCAAAGGTATAGTCTGGACCAGATGATCGCTGAGGGTGTATATCCAGTCATGGAAGATTGGGATGCAGAAGAGACATTTCAGGAGATCGTTCAGACCGTGGATCATATCCAGGCCTTGTTTCAGGCAACGGCTGAAAATGGAAACGGGATCGTCTTTTATGTTTTCTAAATGAGCACTGAAATAATGATGGAAAATGGTGGGCCATCGCTGAGACAGGTTTGAACTTCGCCTATTCGGGTTATTGATAGACACAAGGCTCAGGCCTTGATGACATGACAATCCGGTAGAAGAGAGGGAATGCGATATGACACAGGATCAGAACGAAGAGAACAAAGCGATTCAAGAGGACGAGCCGGATCAATTCGAGACTCCCGTAACTGCGGAAGATGAAGAAATTGATGAAGATCAGGCAGAAGGTAAGGAGCAAGAATAACTTCCAGCGTTGCATAATGAAGCAGGATGTTTTATCGAAACTTACAATATGCTGAAATATAGATAGACCAGAGGTCGGACATGTTCCGGCCTTTTGGTTTATTTTTTGCGTATCCGTTTACAAGAATTACCTGTACCTTCATAATGGGAATGAACCATATTTTTCTAAGGAGGAGATCATATTACGAATCGAAAGTTAGTCCAATGGATGGCAGTGCCACTTGTATTATTAATGGTTGTTCTTACAGGATGTCAGGCTGTGGGTGGAGTAGATGTTGGCAAAGCCATGGCTAATGGCGCGAGTATCAAGTCCGGTGAATCCAGACAATCCATGAATATAAACATAGAACCGGCTACGGATTTGGCTACAGAGAAAGACCTTGAAATGATTGAACTTATTAATTCCATATCCTTGGATATTGATCAAGCCAAAATGAAAGATGCGAAGACAGCATCGATCAAAGGTACATTCAGCATGGAGGGAACGAAGCTACCTTTCCACCTGTCCATGAATGAGTCCCAATTGGTCATTGATCTGGACGGAGCCCAGAAACCGCTGTACATATCTCTGGATACGTTCCAAGATGCACAAGCGCTTCCGATGGTAGATATGAAGGCTCTAGAGAAGCAACTTGAGGAAATATCCCCAAAACTGTTCTCTTTTGTCCTGAAGCATCTGTCCAATCCGAAGAACATTTCTGTAACACCGGTACAGGAATCCGTGAATGGCGAAGCACTTAGTCTCTCCAAGCTGCATTTGGAAGTTAGTGGTGAAGAGATGCTTGCCATGGTTAAACCGTTCCTGACGAGTATTTCGAAGGATGAGCAAGGACTGAAAGAGCTGATTGGCGATCTGTATGATGTGTTCTACCCTGTACTTGAAGCCGTGAATGAGGTTGAAGGCGGGGGAGACGAAACGCTGAATTCCATCGTTCCTGAATCGAAAGATGAGGCTGTGGCTTCACTGTATGCCATGATCAAAGTGGGACTGGACGGTATGCTGGTCAATTATGATCAGGAGCTGAACAACCTGTTGAATGAGGACCCTGATTTGAAAACGCTGTTTGGCACAGAAACCAAACTGAAACTGGACTTCTATCTCGACAGCAAGCTGGATATCCGCAAACAGAACTTTGAGCTTAAAGTGGCAATACCTGCTTCCGACGAACTACCGTTGAAATCCGTAACTTTAAGCGGAGACAGTGAACAGTGGAATATTGGTGGTACGGTTGCAGTCGATGAAGTGGATGTATCCGGCGGCGTTATGGATCTGATGAAGGATGATATTACGCCTGGTCAGATGCTGCGCAATTTCGATTCCAACTCACTTGCATATCAATTGCTCAAAGATGAAGCTGGGATCACGAGTAAAAGTGTAGTGCTCTTCCCGGATGATGAATACGCTGGAGCGATCACCGTTAAGAATACAACATTTGTTCCGCTTCGCTACGTGTCCGAAGAATTGGATGCTGAAGTGAAATGGACCAAAGGCTCGAACCGAATCGTTGTTATTGATGACATTACTGGTGATGAGATTGTGCTGACTGTAGGATCAAAGAAAGCAACGGTTGCTGGTAAAGAAGTAACCATGGTGGAATCCGCTTATGTAGGCAAGGACGGCAAGACGTATGTGCCGCTGCGCTTTGTGGCTGAATCCCTTGGAGCTACTGTAGATAAAGAACAAGAAACAGGCTGGATTTACATTGACCGTCCTTAACTTCCTATGACTTAAAAATAACAAAATGCAGGGGAGTGCCTCTATTGGAGGTGCTCCTCTTTGTCATGTCGTCTCAGGTCAGAGGAATGGCAGGATAAATATATAAGCATACTAATCTGGTTGAGACGCTGGTTGGAACAGATTCGCTTTTGATTAGAGCAAATAAAGAAACGGGTACTTATGTATGAGGATATCAAAAACAAGCATAGGGAGGTCTATGAAAGATGACTGAACGATTTGCAAGTAAAGTGGTCCTGATTACAGGCGGTGGCTCCGGTCTTGGACGATCAGCTGCTGTGGAAGTTGCACGTGAAGGGGCTAAGCTTGCCCTGGTGGATGTGAACATGAAGGCGTTGGAAGAGACCAAGCGTGTGATCTCGGAAGAGGTACAGCATGCCGAGTTTCTGTTAATCGAAGGTGACGTATCAGATGAAGCAGCTGTGAAGAAGTATGTTAGTGATACGGTCAATGAATTTGGGCGTATCGATGCATTTTTCAACAATGCAGGCATTGAAGGCAAGCAAGACCTGATCGAGAACTACGAGACGGAGATGTTCAATAAAGTCATCGACATCAACCTGAAGGGGGTATTTTTCGGGTTGAAGCACGTTCTGCCTGTGATGAAGAAACAGGGCGAAGGCTACATCGTGAATGCGTCCTCTGTTGGTGGGATTCGCGCCGTGCCGAACCTGGTTGCCTACGGAGCGAGCAAACATGCCGTAGCCGGCATGACCAAAGATGCAGCGATTGAATACGCCGAGCACGGGATCAGTGTTAATGCAATTGCACCCGGAGCCATTCTGACAGATATGGTTATCGGTTCATTCAAACAGATCAATCCGAATGATTGGGAGTCAGCATCCAAAGAGTTCGTGAAGGACAACCCGGCGAAGCGCTTGGGTGAACCGAAGGAAGTAGGTCGCCTCGTTGCCTTCTTGCTGTCTGGCGAAGCACCCTTTATCAATGGAGCCATTATTCCGATTGATGGTGCGCAGTCAGCTAAATATTGATCCCATAATCATCAAACAGCATATCGATGCGGCATAGATATATACTAAAGAACGCCCTGTTCTGGCCAATGTGCGGAGTGGGCGTTCTTTTTGTGTGATATTCAGGCTTCAGTGTAACTTATCCGCAGGTTAACTGTGCTGTAGAATCTGCGGCTTTTTGCTAAACCCGGTACTCCCGGCCGTAAAGCCCATCTGGCGATAGAATTCATGTGCGGCTTCGCGTTCCGGGCGATTGCCACTATTCAGAGACAGGGAGTCCACGTCATGTGTGGCGGCCCATTGTTCGGCTTCCAGAATGAGCTGACGGCCGATGCCTGAGCCCCTGAACTGGTCATGCACAACCAATGCCATGATACGGCAGTGTCTTCCGTTCTTTTCATACAGATAAGACGTCTGTAATCCAATCAGTCCAACGACGCGTCCGCGTGCTTCAGCCACCAGTGTAGTGAAGTTTGGGTCCGCAGAAATATGGGTATAGCGCTCCTCCATCTCCGCGAATGTGGTTGGGTAACCGAGTTGATCCATCAGAATGACCATATCTTGCAGATCGGTAGTGGAGCTATGTCGAATCGTCACATCCAGGCTCATAATGTTGTATCCTCCTTGGGTCTTTCCTTCAACGAAAGTTCAATAATGGTGTCCAGTAGCTCTGCAAAAGAAATACCTGCAGCGGCTGCACTTTTGGGCAGCAGACTGTTACGGGTAAGTCCCGGCAACGTGTTCACCTCAAGCACATAAGGCATGCCTTCCCGAATCATCATATCAACGCGCGCATAGACGCTGCATTTGAGTACCTGATAGCAGGCCAATGCGGCTGCTTCGACGCGTTGGTGAAGGTCCGCAGGCAATTGCACAACCTGCTCATCGGCTCCGTTGTCATCATATTTGGAAGCATAGTCGAAAAACGTAGCGTTAGAATGAATGGAGATCACCGGCAGCATCTTACCATCCAGAATGGCACAGGTTATTTCCTCACCTTCGATATACTGTTCAATCATGACCGTATCATCCCAGGCGAGGGCAGCCTCTACAGCAGCGGGTAGGGCGGAAGCTTCCTGAACCACTTGGGTGCCGATGCTGGAACCGCCTGAATTGGGTTTGACTACCACGGGGTACGTTAATTGTTGAACAGGAACAGAAGACAGTTCCTCCATATGGCTCACTCGCAGCCACTCTCCGGTAAGCACACCCGCATGCTGCATGAGTTGTTTGGACATGTCTTTATCCATGCATACACTGCTTGCAAGCACGCCACAGCCTGTGTAGGGAATGCCCAAGGATTCCAATGTGCCTTGGACAGTACCGTCTTCGCCGTATTTGCCATGCAGGGCAAGCAGTGCCACATCGATCCCGGCCGATTTGTCGATCAGATCCCGCTTGGTATTCAGCTCAATGGGCACAACCTCGTATTTGTCTCTATTCAGATTCGCAATCATCTCCTGTCCGGTGAGCAGGGAAATATCCCGCTCTGAAGATGTACCGCCCATAATCACGCCGACCTTCATGTAAAATCCTCCTTATCTCATTTGAGCTGCTGTCTCGCCAATGATACGAATGCCCTTGCGTATGTGCTCATCGCTGACTCTGGAGAAACCGAGACGCATCGTGTTTACGCCCTGACCGGGTTCCAGATAAAAGGTATCCCCAGGTGTGAACGTCACACCTTTCACCTTACAGGCCGCCAGCAGTTCACGTGTTCTGTATTTGGACGGGAACTGCACGAACAGATGCAGACCACCCGCACCGGAAATCCGGCACATTGGCAGATGCTGCTTCAGGCAACGCACAACCAACTCGTATTTTCGCTTATACTCCGTACGAGCTCGCTTCAAGTATTTCTCGAAATTACCGTTGCTCAGATATTGATACAATAAGGATTGGTCCAGCGTCGAGGTATGAATGCTGCGTGCCCGTTTCATACTCTCCAGATAATCAATCAGGGCCGCATCCGCAATAACCCAACCAACGCGCAGGCCCGGAAATAGCACTTTGGAGAAGCTACCCAGATACACTAGTCCGTTCCCTTTGCCTATGCTGGCAATCAGGGGAGAGACATGCGAACCGGAATAGCGCAATTCTTCGTTGAACCCGTCCTCAATAATCGGTACCTGGTACTGGTTCATCAACCGGATAATCTCCGCCCGTTTCGCAGGGGACGTCACAATCCCGGTTGGATTGTGATAGGAGGGCACGAGATAAGCCAGATCATATGGACTTGCCTCAAGCTCATGTTCCAGTTGCTTCAAGTCCAGGCCATCCGGCTCCATATTCACACCAGTCAAGTGAAACTGGTGCAATTTTAGATTCTTAATCGCCGTGTGGTGCGTTGGATTCTCGCAGAGCGCTTTGCCGCTTTTTTTGCGTAAAGCCCCAAGTACCAGATCGAAACCTTCCGTGAATCCGTTGGTGATTAGAATATCCTTGCCACGGAGATCGACGCCTTTGTTCTCCATATATCGTAGTAAATACTTCATCAGCGGTCTGTATCCTTGCGCATATCCGTAATTCAGCAGTACTTCGCCTTCAAGTGACATGCGATCCAGAAAAGCCCGTTTCACGTTGTGCAGATCGAACAACTTCTCATCAGGTGCTATGCTGGTAAAAGATATCTCGCCACGCTCTGCCCCGGAGCCATGCTTCATCAGATCGTACTGTTCTGCCTGAATCGCATACTCGCTTACCTCCGTTGTCCAGTCCAGTTCCCAGCTTGCTGTTGCCTCAGGGGGTTCGATGGAGGCACTGACGTAATTGCCCTTTCCTTTGACTGCATAGATCAGGCCTTCATCCTCAAGCTCGGCGTAAGCGAGCAGGACCGTACTTCGACTAACTTTCATAAGTGTGCTGAGTTCACGGGTCGAGGGCAGCTTTTGTTTGGCTTGCAGGCCGCCTTTGAGCATCAATCGCTTCATATAATCTTTGACTTGTATATATACAGGGCGGTCCTCCGTCAGTTGCAGATCGGAATACATCCCATCACTCCCTCTACTGGTATCTTGCCATATTATAAACCCAGCAGAAAGAACCACGATACCTCTGTTTCCCTGCGGGAGTGGTTGGTGGTTCGCGTAAACGCAAAAAAGCCCTGGCAATATGCCAGGACCCGTGGTAAAACTTGATCCATTTTCTATAGTTCTGCTGCTATGACTTTCTACAGTTGCATTGCATGACTTATCTCTCTAGGATCGATAGCTATCTGACCTTCTACATGTGTCTATTTAACTTCTGTACGGCTATAATTGCAGGCTTTCTAGGTGATACTTAAAATCTACAGTGAAATCATGAATCTAGGTCTTTCTACGTTTGCTTGCTGCAAGTTCGAATAGAAGATGAATCTACAATCTATAAGCTAAGGTTCTTGCTAACTGTACTCTTGTCGTGATCACGTAACAAAAATCAGTATGAAAAAGATGATCAATCATAGGGTACAATAGACGAAGGTAGATATAAAGACATATGTCTTAGTGCCCAATTTCTTCCTCATACCCCTATAGTACCACTTTGAATCAGGGAAGTTAACCTTTTTTTTGAAATATTTGTCGTAATAGCGAAAATTGCGTGAATTGTACTTCATATAGAATGAAATGGTGTCCGTTTATAATATGTGATAGGATGTAGACCTATAGATAATGAGGAAGTGAGCCTATTGATTAATATTACCGTGCCAACACCCAATGTAACCATCACGAAGCAGGCTGATCCACAGCTTAGCCAAATTTATGGATTTACTGATTTTCACTTGATTACCCGGGAACTAGGCGGAATTTTCATGTTTTACAATGCCGCTGGAGAGTTGTTATTTGTCGGGAAAGCACGAAAATTAAGACCCCGCATCAAAAAGCATTTTGAAGATACTGTATCACCAATCAAGAATCACCGGGAGGAAGTAACGAAGATTGAAGTATGCCTGGTTGAAGATCCGGTAGATCGTGAAATTTATGAGACCTATATCATTAACACGATGCGTGCGAAATACAATGTAGATAAAGTCTTGTACAAATAAATTGCATATAAAACACAATCAACATGATTTTTTGGGACATATGTCCTAAGTGTGTTGCCGGTAGAGAAGGATGTGATCGCAGGATTGCATCCGACTTCGTCTGGCACCATCCCGATTTTTTTTGAGCATGAACTCCAGAGAGTAGCTTGTAGAATTGGAAATGTAGAAATGCCAGAGCTTGAACTAAGCATCACAGAAAGTAGCATCAAAGATATATCAAATACATATGAAGAGGTGATTGTGTTGATCGGTCGTAGCGGTAACCCTACACTTAAAGACAGCACGTTTGAAGACAGAGGATATGGAGAAGATCGGTATCAGAATTACATGACGATCAATGGCACGGTGAACAAAGCGTTTATTACGCTTGTGATCCTGCTGGGCAGTGCGTTTGCAACATGGATGATGTTCTTTAACGGACAACAAGTGATGCCGCTCGCTTATGGCGGATTAATCGTTGGTTTCATTCTGGCGCTTGTGATTTCGTTCAAACCTGTAGCAGCACCTTATTTGGTACCCGTCTATGCCGTTGCAGAAGGCTTATTCCTAGGGGCACTTTCCGCAACCTATGAGTCACTGTATAACGGAATTACCTTGCAGGCTGCCCTGTTGACTATGGCTGTATTCATCGCCCTGCTGATGGCATATAAAACCAAATTGATCAAAGCTACGGAGAACTTCAAGTTGGGCGTTGTTGCTGCAACTGGCGGTATCATGATCATGTATCTGTTGAGCTTTGTACTGGGTTTCTTCGGCATTTCGATTCCTTATCTGCATGATAATAGCTTGATTGGCATCGGTATTTCGGTCGTTATCGTCATTGTTGCTGCGCTCAATCTGGTCCTGGATTTCGACTTCATCGAGGGTGGTGCTGAACGTGGTGCGCCCAAGTATATGGAGTGGTACGGTGCATTTGGATTGATGGTGACGCTGGTATGGCTGTATATTGAAATTATCCGTCTGCTTGGCAAATTGCGGAGCCGGGACTAGTCCTGCTTTTAACGTCATCATCAGAGTATGAACTTCATTAAAGCTAACGCGTGATACTCACGTCGTTGGCTTTTTTGGTATATATGGAGGTAGTTTATAAGCAACTTAGTGAACAGTAGTAGAGGGAATAGTGAGGCTTGAGGTGTGTACATTTTACCATATTTGGATTGACGGTCTGGAAATGGTTATGGTATTTTATTGATAATGATTATCATTTTCGTTTAAATATTGCATAAGTTGCCGGAGAGTTCTTTACCTTTAGCTACATAACATACCGATCAAGCAGATCGAAAGGAGTGGCCTCATGTTACTGGAAAATGATTCGCAGATTGCTGCGCACCAGCCCGTTACCGGCCGCAGTCCCAAGACGGATCTTGCCAACGTTAAAACATACATGGACAAACATTACGACCAACCTCTATCGATTGCAGATCTTGCCTCGGAAGCGGGGATCAGTCCGAAATATTTCGTGGATCTGTTCAAGAAAACGTACGGACAGAGCGCAATGGAGTATCTGACGGATCTGCGCATTAACCGCGCCAAGCGATACCTGAAGGAATCCACATATAAACTTCGCGATATTGCCCTGAGAGTGGGATATAGTGACGAGTACTATTTTAGCCGTAAATTTAAAAAGGAAGTCGGCGTATCTCCTTCGGATTATGCGAAAAACGCCAGAAAACGGATTGCCACCTGCTCCTCCAGTGTGATTGGACAGCTTCTGGCACTTAATGTCATCCCCGTAGCTGCACCTATCGATCCCAAATGGACCGCGTATTATTATAATGCACATCGTACAGAGATTCAGTCTCACCTGAAATTGACGGACCCGTACACGAGTTGGCGGTTTGAGGCTAATGTGGAACGATTGGTTCATATTCGCCCTGATGCCATCGTAGGTACGGACCAGATTAGTGAACAGGATCAGGCCCAATTGGCCGAGATTGCACCTTGTTGTTTTGTCACCAAACATCATTCGGATTGGCGAACACAGCTACGCATGATTGGATCATTCCTGGAGCGGGAGGAACAGGCGGAGCAATGGATACACATGTACAACCAGCGAGCAGAGAAGGCGCGGGAATCGGTACAGCGGGAAGTGGGTCGGGAGAAAGTAATCGTTGTACGGATCTACGGTCAGAATCTCTACCTTTATAGCAATCCGGGTATTGAAGAAGTGTTGTATGGAGCGCTGCAACTGGACACATTCTCTGATCTTAGTGCCAATATTCCGTTAACGCTGGAACAGCTCGCTGCAATGAACCCTGATCGAATTCTCGTTATGGTGTGTCCTGAGGCGGCTTCAAGAGCGTATTGGCTGAGCTTGCAGCATTCAGTTACATGGCGTCAGCTCAAGGCCATTCGTCAGTACCAGGTCCATCTGATCACAGGTGATCCATGGTTTGATTATTCGGCTGTAGGCGTGATGCGCATGCTGGATGAAGCTCTACTGATCTTCACGGGATATTGTCCAAATATATATCTGGATAACGTCCATGGTGATTCTCAGGCGACGTGACATATAATCCTTGTATCTTAATGAGAATGTTTATCAAGGGGGATATCACACATGTTTCACTATATCAAAAACATCGGACAACGTTCCGTTGGTAGCAAATTCCGCAGTGCCCGGCTCTCAGCCCTGATCCTGCTGATGTTAGTTACAGGATTGTTGTCTGCCTGTGGTACAGCATCTGAGAATACAGGAGCGGCCCAGGAGGAGCAGCCGGCAACGGAGACTTCAACCCCGGCTTCAACCGAGACGGTTGTGCAGGAAGAGCAAACAGAAGAGACGACGGGTGAACGCACCGTAAAGGATGACTTGGGACATGATGTAATTGTTCCAGCCAAGACAGAGCGGGTGTTTGCACCATATCTGGAGGATTCCCTGTTAACCCTTGGTGTGAAGCCCGTAGCCCAATGGGCGAGTGGTACGAAAGGGCATGTCTATCTCCAGGATCAGCTCAGTGATGTGCCTACCCTTGATTTCTCCAGTGGGTTGCCTTCCCCTGAAGCGTTGATGTCGTATAATCCTGATTTTATTATCTTGCATACGGCCCAATATGCTGAGAACGGGGTATATGAGAGTTATTCCAAAATCGCACCGACTTACGTATTTACGAACGCTTCGGGTGATGTAGAGAAGTCTTTGCAGATTATTGGTGATCTATTGGGCAAAACGGCTGAAGCCGAAAAAGCCATTGAAACCTACCATGCCAAGGTTGAGTCAGCCAAAGCGGAACTGGCGAAAGTAGCCGAAGGCAAAAAAGCAGCTATTATCCGTTTTGCCCCACGTGGCATTAGTATGATGGGTGGTAACTATTTCAGCGGTTATGTCGTATATGAACAACTGGGACTAGGTAAGCCTAAATTGGTCGAGTCGGAGAACAGCGCCATTGTATCCACCGAGGTTTTACCTGAGATTGATGCCGACTTTATTTTCACCGTGGAACAAGGTCCGGGCAGCATGAAGGAAATGACGGAAACCAACGTATGGAACAGTATGCCTGCGGTGAAAGCGGGGCATGTGTACGCTGTCGAGCCAGCTCCGTGGCTGGGTGGTGGACTGATCGCATACGGTCATGTCATCGATGATACGCTCAAAGCGTTAACGCAATAATTCGAATAGTGCAGCTCCCTTTGGAGTGCCGGGAACCGGATGTTAGTCCAGCGTTTCCGGTGCACCGTGAGGGAGCTTTTTTTAAAATTAGAAGGTGAACATTATATGACAAAAATATGGAAATATGGAGATAATCAAAATGATTTCTGGATATCGTCCATGGGACAGCCGGATTGACTCTTTTATAATTGGTAATGAGAATCAATCTCATATACAGAATATTTATTTAATTAACCATAACCAATATAAGTTGAATTTATGAACTACACAGAAACGGAGAAGTCAGAAAAAACCTGAAGAAGCGAAGCGTGTGCCTAAAAGCTTTCTGAAAGAAAGCTACTCCGGAAGCATACGCTATCTCCGGATTTCTCCCTTTTAAAGGGGGATGAAGGAAATCTGGAGATAACAGCGATCGAAAGGTTATTCTGACGGCGTAGTGTATGTGTAGTTCAGTATTCAACTTATATAAGCAGAACAACGAGGAGGACCCATCCGTAATGACGTTTCAGCCCAACCCAACCGCTCCTGGTAACCTTGAGCATATCGCACGCAGTACCGTTCAGATCCCACATGCCGAACAATGGACCATGAAATCACGTTCAGGCCACCATGCCTATCAGATCATGGTATTCAAGCCTGCCGAACCTCCGCCCCCGTCCGGTTACCCGGTAATCTACCTGCTGGATGCCAATTCCGTATTCGGCACGATGGTGGAAGCTGTTCGTGTGCAGGGACGCAGACCAGAGAAGACAGGAGCGGTCCCAGCGATTGTCGTAGGCATTGGGTATCCGATCGCGGGCCCCTTTTCCCCTCATCGATACTATGACTTTACTCCAAAGGCCACAACGGAATATATCCAAAAATCCGACGGGACACCTCTTCCGGAACAAGGAGGCGCCGATGAGTTCTTGCGGTTTATTGAAGAAGAACTGAAGCCGGAGATGGAGCAGCAATTTCGGATTGATCGGGACAGACAGGCTATATTTGGTCATTCGCTTGGTGGGTTGTTCGTGATCCATGCGTTGTTCACGAAGCCAGAGGCTTTTCGATATTACATCGCGGGCAGTCCCTCGCTGCACTGGAATCAGAAGGTCATGCAGGCGGAGGAGCAGAAATTTGTCGCAAGGCTGGAGCAGCATCCAGTGAACGTCAAGGTGTGGATTGGTATGGGAGAACAGGAGAAGACCCACCCGGCTCGTAACAATGATAAGGCATCAAGTCTGACGGAACGCTTATCCGCATTAAAGCAGCCTGGGCTGAATATCGCCTACACCGAGTTCGAAGAAGAGAACCATGTCTCGGTCTTGCCTTTTCTGATTAGTCGAACGATGCGTTTTGCCTGTAGTCCGGAGTCATAGAAGGTATGAAATGAGGGATGTTTTGCAGGTGACAGTCATATGAATCAGGGATCAGTGAGCGGCAGTAGCCAAGGGACAGCTATGTTTCGAATTTACGGATGATCACACTCAACTGGATACAACCCCAAGCTAACACATCGCTCCAACAGGGGAGAACACAGTTACAAGGCAGTAAGGGAGGTAAACGAGGTGAGCTACACAGGAATCGATGGAAAAGTGACCGTGGTCACCGGTGCTGCGCAAGGAATCGGTGAAGCGGTGGCGAGATTGCTTGCACAGCATGGCGCTATCGTTGCTCTGGTGGATCGACAGGAGTCTTTGCTGAATCAGCTGGTCACCGATCTGCGCAGTCAGGGCCATCAGGCAACAGCCCACGTTGCTGATATATCCGATCGTCAAGCGGTTGAGGATACCGTTCAACGGATCGAAGAGACCGTTGGCCCCATTGGCATTCTGGTGAATGCCGCTGGTGTACTGCACACAGGGGCAGTTAGTGAGCTGACAGATGAAGAATGGACGAGGACGTTTGACGTGAATACGCACGGTGTATTTTATATGTCGCGTGCGGTAGTGAGAAATATGGCTGAACGCCAGACGGGTGCGGTAGTTACTGTTGGTTCGAATGCTGCGGGTGTTCCGCGAATGCACATGTCTGCCTATGCGGCCTCCAAAGCAGCCTCGACCATCTTCACCAAATGTCTGGCTCTGGAATACGCGGATCGGCATATTCGCTGCAACATTGTCTCTCCAGGCTCAACGGATACGCCAATGCAGCGGGCTATGTGGCAGGATGAGCATGGTGCAGAGGCGGTCATTGCAGGCTCACCGCAAACCTTCCGTTTGGGCATTCCGCTCAACAGGATGGCATTGCCAGAGGATATCGCGGACGCGGTGGTCTACATGGTATCGGATCAAGCCAGACATGTTACGATGCATGATCTGTGTGTGGATGGAGGCGCCACGCTCGGTGCCTGAATCAAGAGATAAGGAGATGATGAATCATGTCAAAAGCGGGTACGGTTACTGCCACTTCCGCCATACACCTTCTGGAGCAATATCGGGAGGGGACGTCCTTTTTCTGGTCTTCACCGCAACATACCTTGCTCGCGCAAGGAGAACGGATTCGTTGGTCTCCGCTACATGCGGAGCACGCAATTCTAACAGATCCCAGCGATTCTGCTGATCTTATTGAACATAAACATAAGGAAGAGATACATCTTTATATAGATGGTATTCAACAGCTTATGGACAAGGCCAAACAAGCTGGACAATGGAACCCAATGGTGGTTGGCGCCATCCCGTTTGATCCGCTAGACGAATCTGCTGAGCTATATGTACCAGAGACGGTGCAGTGGGCTGAACCGCTACCCTCGGAATCACGAGCATTAATTCAGAAGCTGCCAGCAGCCGTAGGTTGTGAGGTCGCTGAGGCACCTGCGGGGATAGTGTATGAGCAAAGTGTAGATAACGTACTGGTTGATCTGAACCAGGGGGATCTCCACAAAGTCGTGTTATCCCGTACACTTGAGGTGACATCACAGACCATCGTGGACACGCATCAATTACTGCGTAATCTGTTCAGAGACAACACACATGGATATACATTTGCTGTGCCAATGAAGACCATAATTCAGTCAAAAAGTCCTCTAACAATGAATAAAAAACATTTAAAAATGGACGAACAAATTGAATACAAAACGAGTCGCACCTTCATCGGTGCAAGCCCAGAACTGTTAGTTACCCGCAAAGGATTAAAAGTACGTGCCAACCCACTGGCAGGCTCTGCTGCCCGGAGTGATGATCCAGCGGAAGATCGCCGCCGTGCAGAGGCGCTGCTGGCTTCAGCCAAGGATCGGCATGAACATGCCGTAGTCATTGAGGCAGTTGCGGAGGCACTGCGCCCATTATGCCGCCAACTATCCATTCCAGCAGAACCTTCGCTGATTCAGACGCGCACAATGTGGCATTTATCTACCGAAATCCACGGAGAGCTGGCGGACACGGCCACAACGTCACTGGAGCTCGCTTTGGCTCTTCATCCCACACCCGCCATCTGTGGAACACCCGTACAGGCTGCGCGGGCAGCGATTAAGCAACAGGAGCCGTTCGACCGGGGATTATTTACGGGAATGGTGGGCTGGTGCGACAGTGAGGGCGACGGCGAGTGGGCCGTAACAATCCGATGTGCTGAAGTGGAAGGCACAGCTGTGAAATTGTTCGCTGGAGCGGGCATTGTAGCAGGTTCTACGGCAGAAGCTGAGCTGGCAGAGACGGCTGCCAAGTTCAGAACGATGCTGCTCGCGATGGGTTTGGATTCGACGGTGTCCAGTCAGAAGGAGGAATGAGCAATGCTGTCAGGATATCAGGCTTGGCCTGAGGAAGTTGCAGAGCGTTATCGGCAGGAGGGTTGCTGGGAAGGGATTACGTTTGGGGAAATGCTTCGCCAGCGAGCTGATCTATATGGCAATCGGGTAGCCGTTATTAGCGGTGAACAACAGCTCACTTATGCAGAACTGGATGACCGGGTGGATCGATTGGCTTCTGGTTTATATGCCAAAGGCATACGGCAGCATGACCGGGTTATTATTCAGCTGCCCAATATTATAGCGTTTGTTGAAGCGTGTTTTGCTTTATTCCGCATCGGTGCGCTGCCTGTATTCGCTCTTCCCTTGCATCGAAAGAGCGAAATCACATATTTCGCTCGGTTCTCCGAGGCCGTAGCATATCTGATTCCGGATCAGGATGGAGGATTTGATTATCGCACGTTGGCAGAGGAGGTACAGGCAGAGGTTCCGGGACTTCGTCATATTTTCGTGGCGGGAGAGGCCGGGCGGTTTACAGCATTGGAAGATGTCTATGCAGAGCCTATCACACTGCCGGATGAACCGACGTCTTCAGATGTTGCTTTTCTACAGTTGTCGGGCGGAAGTACCGGGTTGTCCAAGATGATCCCACGTACTCATGATGACTACATTTACAGCTTGCGAAGAAGTGTTGAGGTGTGTGGTCTCAGTCCCGAAAGCGTCTATCTGGCTGCACTACCTGTAGCACATAACTATCCAATGAGCTCACCTGGCATTCTGGGCACGTTGTACGCAGGTGGCACGATTGTGCTGTCACGGGGATCGAGCCCGGATGAAGCCTTTCCGCTGATTATGCGCCATCAGGTAACGATCACGGCGTTGGTGCCGCCGCTGGCTCTCGTCTGGCTCAACGCAGCGGCTGCCCGAGGAACAAAACTTCCGTCGCTCCAGGTGCTTCAAGTGGGGGGAGCCAAATTCAGTGCAGAGGTGGCGGCACGCGTCAAACCGGTTCTTGGCTGTACATTACAGCAGGTGTTTGGCATGGCCGAAGGGTTGGTGAACTACACACGTCTCAACGATTCCGAGCATGTCATTACCCATACACAAGGGAAACCGATGTCTCCCTATGACGAGGTGCGGATTGTGGATGACGAAGACGTTGAGGTGGAGCAGGGACAAGCCGGACACCTGCTGACACGCGGGCCCTATACCATTCGTGGTTATTACAAAGCCGAGGAACATAACGCCAGATCGTTTACTACGGACGGTTTCTATCGCACAGGCGATATTGCGAGTCTGACGGCTGACGGATATCTCGTTGTCGAAGGACGGGCGAAGGATCAGATTAACCGTGGCGGGGATAAAGTGGCTGCCGAGGAAGTGGAAAATCATTTGCTGGCCCATCCTGGTGTGCATGATGCAGCTTTGGTCTCCATGCCGGATGAGTATCTGGGCGAGCGCTCTTGCGCCTTTATCGTGCCAAGCGGTGAAGCTCTGGCGGTAGCCGAGATCAAATCATTTCTACGTAATCGGGGCCTGGCCAGTTATAAAATCCCGGATCGGATTGAGTTGGTAGATGCTTTTCCGAAGACACAAGTGGGCAAAGTCAGCAAAAAAGCACTACGGGAGATGTTGACCATCGAGCAACCGGCATCTAAATAAGAATTACTAACAGATAACGTTACATTTTATCAGTTGAACTAACCATTTACACAAGAACGTAGAGGCAGAAATAACCTGAAGAAGCGAAGTGTGCGCCCAAAAAATTTCTGCAAGAAAGCTACATCGGAAGCATACGCTATCACCGGATTTTCACCCTTGTAAAATTGAATCAAAAAATCTGGGGATAACAGCGATCGGAAGGTTATTCTGTCATCGGAGTGGCAAGTGTAAACATTCTTTAGTTCAACTGATATGGCTGAACATGATCTGATAAATAAAGCTGAAAAGAGGGATATTCATGGCACTTCCAGTGATTCAACCATATGCAATGCCTGTAGCGTCGGAGCTTCCGGTCAACAAGGTAGCCTGGACACCGGATGCGAAGCGTGCAGTACTCTTGATCCACGATATGCAGAACTATTTTATGAATGCATTTACGGCGGGAGCATCCCCGGTGGTGGAACTGATTGATCATATTGCACAACTTCGTTCAACGTGTCATGAGCTTGGGATTCCCGTGGTCTACTCGGCACAACCGGGCGGACAGACACCGGAGCAGCGCGGATTACAGTTGGATTTCTGGGGAGCGGGGATCGATGGTGGGCCTGTGCAAAAAGAAATTGTTGAATCGCTCGCACCCGCTCCACAGGACACCTTCATGACTAAATGGCGCTACAGCGCCTTCCAGAAGACGGAATTGCTTGAACTGATGGAGCGGCAGGGCCGGGACCAATTGATTGTCTGCGGCATATATGCGCATATCGGATGTCTGATGACGTCAAGTGAGGCATTTATGCGAGACATTCAGGCGTTTCTGGTTGCCGATGCGGTTGCAGATTTTTCGGAGGAAAAACATCGCATGGCGCTGACGTACGCGGCAGAACGATGTGCGGTAACACTATCGACCGAACGTTCGATTGCGTTGCTGAATGCGTCAGCCGCAACCAGAACTGGAGGTACAGCTACATCCGAGGTGCAGCAGCAATCGGCATCCACCGTGGAGACTGGGTATGTCGTGGAAGGACAAGAAGGCGTTGATCAGGCAAGACTCGCAACATTACGGGCTCAGATTGCCGATCTGCTACAGGAGCAGCCCGATTCAATTGGGGAGCATGATGATCTGATTCAGAACTGGGGAATGGATTCGATTCGCATGATGAGTCTGGCTGAACGTTTTCGCGCGGAAGGCGCAGAGGTTACCTTTGTTGATCTGGCGGAGCAGCCTACATTGGCAGCTTGGGCAGGACTTCTGGATAATGCCCAACCGAAAGTACTGCCGAACGGAGACTACTTTTGAGCGGGGCGGTGCAGATGTCGCATCGTCGGAACACAGCTTGGCCTTTGTCTTCTGCACAGTCTGGCATCTGGTATGCCCAACAGTTGAATCCGGACAACCCGATGTACAACACGGCCGAGTATGTGGTTATCGACGGTCAGATCCATACGGGACGATTTGAAGAAAGTGTGCGTCAGACCGTGATGGAGGCTGAATCGCTGAATATGGTGTATGGCGAAAATGAGCAAGGCCCGTGGCAATCTCTGCGCACCAACATGAATGATTGGACATTCCATGTCATGGATGTACGTGATCAGGCTGATCCTCATACGGCTGCGCTCGACTGGATGAAGCAAGATCTGGCACGGCCTGTTGATCTGGCAATGGGTCCACTCTTCACAGAAGCTCTATTTCGGGTGAGTGAGGATCAGTATTACTGGTACCAACGCATTCACCATATTGCGATTGATGGGTACGGCGTATCCCTGATCACACGCAGGGTTGCCAGTTTGTACTCTGCAAGTATTCAGGGAGAGGGCGCAGCACAGGCACAGGGTACGGCAGCATTTGGATCACTGACTTCCGTTCTCGAAGAAGATGAGGTCTACTCATCCTCCACCAACCTAGAGCAAGATCAACAGTTCTGGATCGACCGATTCGCGGATGCACCGGATGTGGTCAGTCTGGGTGAACGTGCTCCGCGTACATCAACCGAGTTCCTGCGGCAGAGTGCGGTGCTCACGCCGTCACAGCGGGAGCAATTGCAAGCAGCAGCGAATAGATTCGGTGCGACTTGGCCGGATCTGTGTGTAGCGGCAACAGCAATCTATGTGCACCGGATGACAGGGGCAGCCGATGTTGTTCTGGCCTTGCCCGTGATGTGCCGATTGGGTTCAGCATCGCTGCGTGTTCCAGGCATGGTCATGAATGTGCTTCCGCTCCGCCTGTACCTAGATTCGCAGATGAATCTATCTGATTTGATGGGACAGATCGTGAAGGAGATTCGGGCCGTACGCAAACACCAGCGATATCGGCATCAGGATCTAAGGCGTGATCTCAAGCTCTTGGGAGAGAATCGGCGTCTGTTTGGACCGATGATCAATGTGATGCCCTTCCATCATGAGTTGAATTTTGCGGGCGCACGCGGCATGATCCATAATCTGTCCACGGGTCCAGTGGATGATCTGTCGATTCATATTGTGGACCAGGGACATGGTCATGGACTGAGTATTGCTTTTGATGCGAACCCTTCAATCTATGTGGACTCGGAATTGCGTGATCATCAGCTTCGCTATGTGCAAATCCTGCAATGCCTGATGTCAGAAGGGACAGAAGACATATCGGTTGGACAGATAGACATCCTGCTTCCTGCCGAACGCAAACAAGTGCTGGAAGGATGGAATCAGACGCATCATGCCATCGCTGAGTGGAATTCGGCAGCGCTATTTGAACAGCAGGTTCGGCGTACACCTCTTGCAACCGCAGTGACATTCGAAGGGACATCGCTGACCTACGCAGAGCTGAACGAACGTGCGAATCAACTGGCACATGAACTGATACAGGCTTACGGAGCAGGACCGGAGCAGGTGGTTGGCATTGCGATGCCTCGTTCACTGGACGTGGTCATCGCGATTGTAGCTGCTCACAAAACAGGAGCAGCCTATCTGCCGCTTGATCCGGATTATCCCGAAGAGCGCTTGATCTACATGCTGGAGGATGCCAAGCCTGCTTGTGTGGTTACAGTAATGAACAACTTCTCTCACATTCCGCAGACGTCCAGTGTACCGATTCTGGTCATGGATGAACCGGATAGGATACAGGCAGTGAACAGTCAGTCGGGAAGCAATCCCGAAGGTGAAGATCTGTCAGGGACGGCTTCTCTGCTCAACCCTGCATATCTGATCTATACTTCCGGTTCTACCGGTAAGCCGAAGGGTGTAGCTGTAACCCATCTGGGATTAGCCAACTTGCTTGAAGATATGAAGACGAGACTACAGGTCGGTCCGCAGGATCACTGGCTGTCGGTGACCACGATTGCTTTTGACATCTCCGTACTGGAAATCTTCCTGCCACTGACGACTGGAGCAAGACTGGATATCGCGCAAAAGGACACGATTCTTGATCCGGTAGCACTGGCCGGGAAAATGAGAGAGCAAGAGACAACGATCATGCAGGCTACGCCAACGTTATGGCAGTCTCTGGTGACGAGCCGTCCGGGAAGGTTCGATGGGTTAACGGTGATTACGGGAGGAGAGGCCTTATCCGAGGAACTGAAGCTTTCGCTGGAGGCGTTGGGCTGTCTGGTCAATAACCAATACGGACCTACGGAGACAACCATCTATTCTACAGCTGCATCGCTGGGGAAAGAACATACAGGCAAACCATCCATTGGTGGTCCGGTTCGTAACACACAGCTCTATGTGCTGGATGAGAGCATGCAACCTGTACCTCTGGGTGTAGCAGGGGAACTGTATATCGCAGGAGAGGGACTTGCACGGGGATATTTGGGCAGACCTGATCTGACCGCAGAACGTTTTGTTGCGAGTCCCTTCGGACAACCGGGCAGTCGAATGTACCGGACAGGAGACTTGGCCAAATGGTTGCCGGACGGTTCCATCGATTATTTGGGACGGGCAGATCATCAGATCAAAATCAGGGGCTTCCGCATTGAACTGGGGGAGATTGAGTCGGTAATCTCCAAATATCCGGGTGTAACACAGGTTACGGTCATGGCACGTGAAGACCAACCTGGGAACCAGCGGTTAGCGGCATATATCGTGGCTGATGCGGAAGATCATCAAGCTGACATGGATCTGGCTGATATCAGAGCACACGTAGCTGATGCGTTACCGGATTATATGGTGCCCTCTGCCTTTATGCTACTTCCAGAGATGCCGCTGACACCGAACAAAAAAATCGACCGCAGACGGCTTCCTGTGCCTGCTTTGGCATCTAATGCAAACGGCAGGGAGGCACGTACACCGCAGGAGGAAATCCTTTGCAGCCTGTTTGCTGAGATTCTGGGTGTGGCTCGGGTAGGCATTGATGATGATTTCTTCGAACTGGGTGGACATTCCCTTCTGGCTGGGCGAATTACAGCCCGAGTACGTGATGTATTCGGGGCAGAACTGAACATCGGCAGTGTGTTTGAATCACCGACAGCGGCAGGGCTTGCCCGGAAGCTGGATCAGGCGAAGTCCGTCAGACCCGTTATTCAGCCTGTTCTGCGTACGGGTGAGATTCCGCTTTCCTTTGCCCAGCGACGGTTATGGTTTCTCTATTGCCTGGAGGGTGCTAATCCCACCTACAATATTCCGTTGGTTGCCCGGTTGACCGGGAAGCTGGATGTGGACGCTCTCCGAAACGCTCTGGAGGATATTGTTGCCCGTCACGAGGCACTTCGCACATTGTACCCGCCAGATCTGGGTTCGGCGAGTCAGCATATCCTCCGTGCAGCAGATGTAACAGTGAATATGAAGCTCACCCGGGCTCCGGCTGAGAAGCTGCCCGAGCTGCTGGCAGAAGCGTCACGTTACAGCTTCGAGCTTAGTACCGAGCCGGGCATACGTGCGGAATTGTTCCATACGGATGCGGACGAACATACATTGCTGGTGCTGATTCACCACATTGCAGGGGATGGTTGGTCCTTATCACGGCTTATCCGGGACTTGTCGGAGGCTTATACAGCTCGGCAGGGTGGAGCTGCCCCGGCTTGGGAGCCGCTACGCATTCAGTATGCAGATTATGCAGTGTGGCAGGAGAGCCTGCTGGGGGATGAGAAGCGGCAGGACAGTCTGATCGCGAGGCAGTTAGCGTTCTGGTCTGACAGGCTCGCAGGCTTGCCAGAACAAGTCACATTCCCGGCAGACTATGCCCGTCCAGTGGTGTCCAGTTACCGAGGCGGGACGGTGCCATTTACGATCAATCAACGTCTGCATGAGCAGCTTGCGACAGTTGCCCGTGAGCATAAAGTCAGTCTGTTTATGCTTCTGCATTCAGCGTTAGCCGTGCTGCTTACTCGAATGGGTGCAGGCACGGATATTGCGATAGGCACACCGATTGCCGGACGGAGTGACGATGCGCTGGATGATGTCGTGGGGATGTTCATCAATACGCTTGTCCTGCGTACGGACACTTCGGGCGATCCGACCTTCCGAGAGCTATTGGCCCGCGTGCGTGAAGCCGATCTTGCTGCTTATGAACATCAGGATTTACCGTTTGAACGGCTGGTCGAAGTGCTGAATCCGCCTCGATCGCGTTCCAAACATCCGCTCTTTCAGGTGATGCTGGTGCTGCAAAATACGCCAGATGTTCGTCTTGACCTGCCAGGGGTTGAAGCAGAGACTCGCATCCACAGTGTAGGTTCATCCAAATTCGACCTTACGCTTGAACTGACGGAGAAACGGGAGCAGAACGGCCTTCCAGCTGGTATTGAAGGTGTACTGGAGTATAGTGCAGACCTCTACCGTAAATCGACTGCCGGAGAACTGTTGGTTCGGTTGATGCAGGTGCTTGAGGATGCTGTACAGCAGATGGACGAACGCATCAGCAGATTTGATCTGGTTACACCGTCAGAGCATGCCCAGCTTGAAAAGGAGTGGACATCTACACCGGAGGAAGGTCCGCAGCTGACCATTGCCGAGCGTTTTGAAGTGCAGGCAGCCGCTTACGCGGGTTCGGTAGCCCTCCATTGCGAGGATATCCGTGTGACTTACAGGGAGCTGAATGTACGGGCTAATCGACTGGCGAGACTATTGATGGCAGAAGGTGCCGGGCCGGAACAGATGGTGGCATTAGCCTTACCTCGTTCGGTAGAGATGGTCGTAGCCATTCTTGCTGTACTCAAAACGGGTGCTGCCTATCTGCCACTGGACCCGCACTATCCGGCAGACCGTTTAACGCATATGCTCACGGACGCGGCGCCGAAAGTGATGATTACAAGTACAGAGGTGTATGCCCTGCTACCGCAAGTTGAGAACATTAAATGTATTAACTTGGACGATCTGCATACCTTGCGGCAATTGGAATCCATGGATGAGCGAAACCCGGCAGACCATGAACGGAACGGACGGGTAACTCCGCTGAGTCCGGCTTATATGATCTATACCTCGGGTTCAACAGGGAAACCCAAAGGTGTCGTGATTCCGCATGCAAATGTCATCCGGTTATTGGATGCAACGCAGCACTGGTTCCATTTTGACGAGAGCGATGTGTGGACGTTGTTCCATTCCTATGCGTTTGACTTCTCCGTGTGGGAAATCTGGGGCCCTCTCCTGTATGGAGGCAGTTTGGTTGTTGTTCCCCATGAGATTAGCCGATCACCTGGTGCGTTCCTGCAACTGCTCGCCGAGCAAAAAGTAACCGTACTGAATCAGACACCATCTGCGTTCTACCAACTGATGCAGGCCGACAGGGAAAATCCGGTCTGGGGACAGCAACTTGCGCTCCGCTATGTGATCTTTGGAGGTGAGGCACTGGAGCTGGGACGTTTGGATGACTGGTATGAACGCCATGGGGATGACGCCCCAAGACTCATCAATATGTATGGTATTACGGAAACAACGGTCCATGTCAGCTACAAAGAACTTCACGCAGGCAGCGCTGCGGAGGGCGCAAGCAGTTGGATTGGATGCCCTATTCCAGATCTGCGCGTCTATGTGCTGGATGATCATCTGAAGCCTGTGCCGACAGGTGTAACTGGAGAGATGTATGTGGCGGGAGCCGGTCTGGCTCGTGGCTATTGGGGAAGGCCGGATCTCACGGCAGAGCGATTCGTCGCCGACCCATATGGTGCACCGGGTACACGAATGTACCGTACAGGGGACTTGGCCAAGCGCCTGCACGATGGTTCGCTTGATTATCTGGGACGAGCCGACCAGCAGGTGAAAATCCGCGGGTTCCGCATTGAGCTTGGCGAGATTGAGGCTGTATTGGCAAAACATTCGGGTGTGGCTCAGGCTGCTGTTATTGTTCGTGAAGACCAGCCAGGGGATAAGCGTCTTGTCGCTTATATTGTTCCTGTACCGGACAGTGAAGCAGCACTGGAAACGGCTTCGTTACGCCGACATGCGGGAGCGAGCCTTCCGGATTATATGGTTCCATCTGCGGTTGTTGTGATGGAGATCCTGCCACTTACGCCAAATGGCAAGCTGGATCGCAAGGCATTGCCTGCACCAGAGATGCAATTATCGGCTGATGGCCGAGCACCGCGCAATCCGCAGGAGCAGATTCTCTGTGATCTGTTTGCCGAAGTATTGGGATTGCGGAGTGTGAGTATTGATGACAGCTTCTTCGAACTTGGCGGTCATTCGCTGCTTGCGGTGCGCCTGATGAGTCGAATTCGTGAAGCAATGGGCAAGGAGCCGGGCATCGGCATTTTGTTCGAAACTGCTACGGTGGCTGGACTGGCCGAGCGATTGGAGATGGGTGCAGATTCCGGGAAAAGCTCACTGCAAGTGTTGTTACCGCTCCGGACACATGGTCAGCATCTGCCCGTATTCTGTGTGCATCCGGCCGGAGGACTTAGTTGGTGTTATGCCGGGTTGATGAAACACCTGGGCATGGAGTATCCGCTGTACGGATTGCAGGCGAGGGGCATCGCGGAGTACGAGGTACTTCCTTCGACACTGGAGGATATGACGGCGGATTACATCCGTCACATCCGGTCTGTGCAGCCCGAAGGCCCGTATCGTTTGCTCGGCTGGTCACTGGGCGGCAACGTGGCTCAGGCTATGGCCGTGCAGCTTCAGTCCGAAGGGGAGGAAGTAGAGTTTCTCGCTATGCTGGATGCATATCCGAGTCATTATCTGCCTATTCGCGGCGAACCGGATGAGGAAGAAGCGTTAACGGCATTGCTTGCACTCGGTGGATATGATCCGGACAGTATTGGGGATGGGCCGCTGGATATGGCAACAGCGATGCGTATCCTTCGTAGCGAAGGCAGTGCGTTGGCAAGTTTGGATGAAGAGACGATCATGAAGCTGCGGAAAACCTATGAAAATTCCGTCCGGATCTTGGGGGCGTACACGCCATCCCGATTCGAAGGTGACCTGATCTTCTTCCGATCCACTATTATTCCCGACTGGTTCGATCCGATCGAACCGGAGATGTGGAATGCATTCATCGGAGGGCAATTGGAACGTCATGATATTGCTTGTCGTCACAAAGACCTTTGTCAGCCGGGTCCATTGGAGGAAATCTGCCTTACCCTTTCCGTCCGGCTGGAGATGCTGAACAAGAAGCGCAACATTCAACACAAATAGGAGGATAAGCTGATGAGCAACCCTTTTGAATATGAAGACAGCAATTATCTGGTGTTAATGAATGATGAAGGACAGTATTCGCTGTGGCCTGCATCCATTCCGGTACCGGCAGGTTGGACCCAGATGTTGGGGAAGGCCAAACGACGTGTATGTCTGGATTACATTGCGGAGCAGTGGACCGATCTTAAACCGCTAAGTCTCTGTGATGAAACGGGGATGCCGGGCATGATTCATGAGGTTGGCAGATGAGGTTTCGTCTGAATCCAAAGGCAATTGTGAGCATTGTGTATGTTCTGGCGATGTTTATGGTTGCCATGGATGCAACGGTCTTAAACGTAGCGCTACGAACCATTAGTGAAGAACTGGGGGTTCCTCCGGCTGCTGCGGGTACCTTGAATGTGGGGTATTTGGTGAGTTTGGCTGTATTTCTGCCTGTCGCCGGATGGCTTGGTGATCGATGGGGCACGAAACGGGTTTTCCTGTCGGCGCTGACACTGTTTACAGTGTCCTCTGCACTTTGTGCAACGGCTGATCATCTAGGCACATTGACATTTTTCCGTATTTTGCAGGGGGCAGGGGGTGGTCTGCTTACACCTGTAGGGATGGCGATGCTGTTTCGGACCTTTCCTCCGCAGGAACGGGCCAAGGTATCTCGCATGTTGGTGCTGCCCATCGCCCTTGCTCCGGCTCTCGGGCCAATTGTGAGCGGATTGATTGTGGATCAGCTGTCGTGGCGCTGGATTTTCTATGTGAATCTGCCCGTCGGTATTCCAGGCGTGATCTTCGGCATGCTGTATCTGAAGGAGCACAGAGAACAGGGAGCAGGTCGACTGGATCTGCCAGGTTGGCTATTATCTGCCCCAGGACTCGCACTGACGATGTATGCGCTCAGTCAGGGACCGCTGCGGGGATGGACGTCACCACTTATTATGGGAGCGGGCTTTGCAGGCGTTCTGCTTCTGACGTTGCTCGTCGTGGTGGAGCTGCGCGCGAAGCAGCCGTTGCTTGATCTGCGTTTGCTGAAGCACCGCCTGTTCCGCTATACAGGCTTGGTATCCGTATGTGGAGCAGCAGGGCTGTTGGGTATGCTGTATGTGTTTCCGTTAATGTACCAAAATGTACTACAGGCCTCTGCGCTGGAAACCGGGCTAACGACATTCCCGGAAGCGATAGGACTGATGATCGCCTCTCAGCTTGTCCCGTGGACTTATCCGCGGCTGGGCCCGCGGAAGCTGATATCGATGGGCTTGATCTGTACGGCAGTTATCTTCATTACGCTTAGTCAGATCACAGTGGATACGAATCCATGGTTCATCCGTTCATTATTATTCGGCGTAGGAATTTTCCTGGGGCAGACGGTAGGAGCAGTGCAGATTGCTGCCTTCGCCCAGATTCCGCCTGCATCCATGGGACGAGCTTCCACCTGGTTCACGGTGCAAAATCGTCTGGGATCAGCCATCGGCATGGCTTTACTCTCTGCTGTGTTGGCAGGTGTGGGTACAACATCGGTGACTGCGACAGGCACGATGGAGCCGAATATGCTGGCGTACCGTTTGGCTTTGCTGGGGGCAGCTGCATTTTTGCTCATCGGGCTGTGGTTTGCCCTGAAAATCCGTGATGCGGACGCAGCAGCCACGATACGGAAGACCCCGGCTGGAGGATTGTTTGGGAAGTTGAAACGTTCGTCTACGGTGGGTTCAGAATCGGTGGTAAAGCAAGAAGGATAGGATTATGTTGTGAAGAAAGAAATGAAAGTCAAGTAGCCGAGGCTACCTGGAAGGGTTTCGATATAATAAGAGCGAGTCATACCGGATAAGGGCAAATTTGTCGCCGGATTGACTCGCTCTTATTTTTGATCGGTTAGGTAGTTGGTTAACTACACCAACTCCGTATACAGATCCTCCAAGGTTACCATTTCCGGCTTGCTCGGAAGCTCTCCCCCAGCTGAACATGCCGCAAGCAAATGTCCATCATCCAGTCGCTGACTGTGAAAACGATGTGCCCCAGCCTGCTCGCAATGCCAACCTCCTCCCTCATCGGGAAGGATGGCGAAGGAGTCCAGTGGCATGGACAGGCCCATACCGACTGCCTTGATATAGCTTTCCTTCAGCGTCCATAGACGGTAGAAGGTTTCCTGCTGCATCTCGGCGGGCTTTGCAGCCAGGAACTGGCTTTCCCCTGGAGAGAAGAAACGCTCTGCAATCTGCATGTCGATGGGTGCTATTTTTTCAACATCCACGCCGAGTTCATCTGTACCGCCAGAGATCAGAGCAATCCAATCGCCAGAATGGGAGACGTTGAATTGTACATCCGAATGTTGACTGAGTGAAGGTTTGCCGTAGGAATTACGGGTAAAAGAAAGCTCAGCAGGTCTCAGGCCAGTTAACTTGCTCAAAGTCACACGAGTCAATATCTCTCCCAGTACGGAGCGATACGCGTCAGCCTGACGCATAAAACGTGAAGCCTGAGCACGTCGCTCGGCAGAAACTTGCGACAGAAAGTGGTTCCAGTACGCCTCGGGCAATACTTCTGGAACTTGGAGCACACGAATAGTTATCATCATTTATCACCTGTGGACATATTCGGCGAGCATCAATAACTTTCCTTTATGTGGAACGCACCCCTCAACTTCCTCCTAAATCATCACTATACGGATGCCCCTGATAAGCAAGTAGGCTATCTTGCTTTTTATGCTAAGGGTTCAGATTATGCCTCTTCATCATCATGCTTCTTGTGCTCGTTTCCATTCCGTATGAGCAGCCTGTACTCGCTCCCACATGTCTTGACATTCCAGTTCACTGTAATTCACCAACGGTTCATGGAATACTTCAGTTAATACGTCACGCCATTCGTGGTAGGATTGGATCTCTGTTTTTCGGATTCCTTCGATATCATGTGTTCGGAGCATGCATCCACGTAATTCATGACTGCGATTCTCATCCCGCTGACGAAGCAAAAATACGTTATGCCAAGGTGATTCGACCGCCCGACTGTAGAATTCATGCTTTGGAATGAACTCTTCCAGACTGGTGATTGCTTCAGGAGCATAGTCCACACCTTCACTTGGCCCATTCGGCTCGTATTCAAGCCGCCATCCCCCAGCAGCAACAGGTGATGGCATCAATTGATACGTAAATGGTGCTGAACCATAGGTTCCATAACGAAGTGGCAGAGGTTTGAAGGGCATTCCGCCTAGGCCTACATCCA